>JAGAEL010000171.1 GCA_017613085.1 Kiritimatiellia bacterium
GGGGCGTGTCGCGCCCCGCCGCCGCGCATCCGTATCGCCCGATGAAAAAAACAAGGGTTAGGCGGATCGAACGGATCGAGCGTTATCTCGTCCGTATCATTCAGCAGCCCGGCGCGGACAAGGGGCATCCTTTCCCCGTCCGGCTGCTGCTTGGCTTTTTAAGTTGCGTCTCCTGTCTGTTCAAAGGGATTGTCGCGACTCGTTTGTTTTTTTATCGGACGGGTATCCTGCGTCGTTTCCCGCTAGGGTGCCAGGTCATTAGCGTCGGGAACATTACGGCGGGCGGGACCGGGAAGACCCCGGTCGTGGAGATTTTCGCGCGCGAGCTCCAGAAGTCCGGCCGCAAGGTCGCCATCCTCAGTCGCGGTTACCGCAAGAAGGAGGCGCCTTGGTATCAGCGGCTTTTCAGCGAGAAGATCGAGCCGCCGCGCGTCGTCAGCGACGGACGGCGTATGCTGCTCGACAGCGAGATGGGCGGCGACGAGCCGTATATGCTCGCCAGCAACCTTCCCGGCGTGGTCGTGCTGGTCGATAAGAACCGCGTGAAGAGCGGCCGCTACGCCGTCAAGAAATTCGGGTGCGACACCCTGATCCTGGACGACGGTTTCCAGTACCTCAAGCTCCAGCACATGCTGGAGATCACGCTGGTGGACAAGACCAACCCCTTCGGCAACGAGCACATGTTGCCGCGCGGGGTCTTGCGCGAACCGGTGAAGAACATCAGCCGGGCGGACTACCTGTTCATCACCAAATCCGACGGCCATTCCGAAGAACTCCGCCGGCGACTCGCCGAATTGAATCCGGATGCGGAGATCATCGAGTGCCGCCACGAGCCGCGTTACCTGAAAAACGTCTACACCGGCGAGAAAATCCCGTTGGACTGGCTGAAGGGGCGCTCCATCGGCACGCTTTCGGGAATCGCCGTGCCGCAGAGTTTCGAGGATTCGCTCCGGCGCATGGGGGCCCGCGTGATCTACTGCGAGCGCTACGCCGATCACCACCGGTACGCGGCGCAGGAGATTATCGACGCATTGAACAAAACCTCCGATATGCATGCGGAGGCGTTGCTCACCACGGAGAAGGACGCCGTGCGTTTCCCGCGCCTGGCGACGACGCCGGTTCCCGTCTACTACTTGCGCGTCGATATCGAGATTATGAAAGGCGCCGAGAATTTCCACGAAGCCGTCCAGCACATCTGTTTCGGCAAACGCCATCCGAGATAAACGCCATGCATTCTGAACTCTTTTCCATCGGGCCGTTGACCATCCACGCCTACGGGGTGTGCATGGCGCTGGGATTCCTGCTCGCCTGGCAAGCGATTTCCTACCTCTGCAAAAAGACGGGGCAGGCTTCGGATTACCTTTCCTCCCTGTTGGTCTGGATCATGGTCTGGGCCGTTGTCGGTGCGCGGGTCGCCTACGTGCTGGAACACTGGACGGCGGAATTCCGCGATGCCCCGCTGGCCGTCTTCCGGATCGACCAGGGCGGGTTGATGTTCTACGGCGGTTTCATCGGCGCCGCCGTCACCTTGATCGTCTATGCGCGGCTGCTCCGCAAACCGTTCCTGGCGATTACCGACCTGTTGTTGACGGGGTTGCCGTTAGGCCATGCGTTCGGGCGCGTCGGCTGTTTCTTCCACGGGTGCTGTTACGGCGCCTTGACGGACGGGCCGCTCGGCGTCCGTTTCCCCAAGGGCTCCCCCGCCTGGTGGGAACAGACGGCGTCCGGCGCGCTCCCGCAGACGGCGGACGCCGCGTTGCCGGTCTTGCCGACGCAGTTTTTCGAGGCGGCGCTCAACGCGGCGTTGTTCGCGCTGCTCTTTGCCCTCTATCCGAAACGTTACGGGAAAACAGGGTTCATCAGTGCGCTCTACTGCTGCGCCTACGGGGCGATCCGTTTCGGGATGGAATACCTGCGCGGCGATCAACGGATGGCCCTCTTCGGCCTCTCCATCGGGCAGTGCATCAGCCTCTGCGTTTTCGCGACGGGTATTGTCCTTTTGGCAACCCGGCGCAAGCGCGCGGAATAATCGGGAAGCCCCAATCATCGTTTCACGAAACGGAAACTTCCGCATCGGGGAAAAGACCGCGGATGTTCTCCGTTTTCACCTCCGAAATTTCAACAGTTACGGTTGAAATTTCGGAGTGCATGATAGCACAATTTCATGCAACGCGGAATTGCAAATTTCGTTTTTCGGTCATTGGATTCTCCATCGCCACTCGGTCGCGACGGGGCGCGACCCTCCCGCCTTTTCCTCCGCGCCTCCGCGTGAGATGATTTCCCTGCCGCCCTCAAAAACGTCGAATCCCTTGAAAAGGTGTGAATTTCGACTCTGCGAATCCCTTGAAAAGGTGTAAATTCCACCATTGCGAATCCCTTGAAATCGACCAAACAGACCTTGCGCAACGCCTTTCTGTTTGCTAGAATGTGTCGCGTCTTTTGGAGAATTGCGCCATGAAACGAAAGGTTTATGATGTTTTGCTGGAATGGAAACGGACGAGCGGAGGCAAGTCCGCCGTCATGCTCGACGGTGTGCGACGCGTGGGTAAGAGTTACATCGCCGAGGAATTCGCGAGAAATGAATATGCGGCGTACCTGATTGTCGATTTCGCCACCGCTCCGCGCAAGGTGAAGGGATACTTTGAAGACTATCTCGATGACTTGGACACGTTTTTCATGTACCTCTGCGCCGCCTACGGCAAAACGCTGGTTCCGGGAAACAGCGTCCTCATCTTTGACGAAGTGCAGCGTTTTCCCCGTGCCCGCGAAGCAATCAAGTATCTGGTGAAGGACGGTCGTTTCCACTATATCGAAACGGGGTCTCTCATCTCCATCAGGAAGAATGTCAGGGATATCGTCATCCCATCCGAGGAATATCATGTGAAAATGTTTCCGATGGATTTCGAGGAGTTTCTTTGGGCCACCGGCAACGCGGCCATGCAGCCGCTCATCGAAAACCGTTTCGCCGAACGCACCCCGGTCGGGGCGGGTATGCATAAGCAGATCATGGACGTATTCCGCCAGTATCTCGTGGTAGGAGGTATGCCGCAGGTCGTGCAGGTTTTTGCCGACACGCATGATTTGGGAAAGGTCGATTTCGAAAAGCGAAACATTCTCAACCTGTATCGCGCCGACATCCACAAGTTCGGCGGTGCGCTTCGACAGAAAGTCGCCTCGATCTTCAGCGAGATTCCCGCCCAGCTTTCCCGGCATGAAAAGAAGTTCTCGGTCTCTGACTTGACGGCAAAAGCCCGGATGCGCGACTACGCCGGGGCGTTTGAATGGCTGAAGGAAGCCATGACCGTCAACATCTGCTACGGCGCGAGCGAACCGAACGTCGGTCTTCGGCTCAATATGGACAGGACTTCGTTCAAGTGCTACCTGGGCGACACGGGGCTTCTCGTCAGCCTCGCCTTCGACGAGAATGAACTTTCCGCCAAGAATATCCACGACCGGCTCCTGAGCGGTGACATCGAACTCAACCAGGGGATGCTTGTCGAGAATATCGTCGCGCAAATGCTTCGCGCCGCCGGGCATAAACTCTACTTCTATTCCAACTCGGATCGCAACGAGCGCGAGAACCGGATGGAGATTGATTTCCTGACCGCGCGATCCCGTACGCAACGCAAGCGCAACATCTCGCCGATCGAGGTGAAAAGCGGGCGTAAGTATTCGACCGTGTCGCTCGACAAGTTCCGCGCCAAGTTCGCCTCCGTTCTCGACACGCCTTTTGTCCTTCACACAAAAGATGTCCAGCTTAAAGATGGGGTTGTCTATCTCCCGCTCTACATGGCGCCGCTCCTCATCCGCCGCCCGTGAGGACGAGCCACGTCGGCAAATCGTGCAAACACGTAACCATGGAGTACAGACGAGACGGGGACGCGCTTTGTCGCGTCCGTTCTCCGCGTGGATATGAACCACCCCACCGCACGACAGACGACAGTCGCCACTCGGACGGGACGAAGCCCGTCCCTCCCGGGAACGCCACGCACGGGAGGGCGCGTGTCCCCACGCGCCGTATGGGAACGGACGGGACGAAGCCCGTCCCTCCCCGCTTGTACGATTCGCGGATGCGCCCAACAGGAGGATCGCAAGGTGATTTTCCTTGCGTCCGGGAGTACCTTTTGTTAGGTTTTATGTGTTTTTTGCGTGTGTATGCACACGTATACCGGGAGATGAGGGAATGACGAAAATCTACACGATGGCCGGGGGCTTCTTCCTGCTTGCGGCGTTGACGGTGCAGGGCGCGAGCAAGGGTCTGCTGGTGTTGCAGATCGGGAGCGACTGGTGTGAAAGCGGGAACGACGTGCGGAAGGTTTTTGAAAGTTCGGCGTTCCGGAGTTCCTTCCGGATGAATTACGACTTCGCCGTCTATGACGACATGGAGGAACCCACCCCGAAAGTTGTCGCGGCCAACAAGGAACTGGCGAAGTCCAGGGTCGAGACGCGGCGTTTCCCCGCCATCACCTGTCTCGCACCGAAGTCGCGGCATTTCTTCGCCCAGCTGGAGAACATTCCCGCCGACATCGAGCCGAAGGCGCTCGCCGCCCAGGTTACGGCGGCGATCAAGGCGAAGGAGGAGGCGGAGGCCCTTTTCAAAAAAGGCAGCGTGATGCGCAGCAACTCGGCGTTGGCCGCCTCTTGGTACGGGCGCGGGTTCGAGATCTTGACGGAGCAGGTCGGCGAGTTCAACAAACCCCTTTTGCGGAAGGGGGATCTCGCCTACGCGAAAGAGTGGGAAATGCTCACGAAACTGGATGCCGGCGGACGTTTCGGCTGGGTGCGGCGTTTCGAAATGGGCTATGGTTTCGATCTGGTGGAGAAGGCGACAAAGTTCCGCACGGACGGCGCGTTCGCAAAGGGCGCGGAGTATATCGCCTCGCTCCGGAAAATCCCGACGAACCATCTTGCGGTTGTCCAGCGCCAATGTTTCGACATGGCCGAATACGCCCTCTGGCGAAAGACGGACGAGAAAGCCGAATCGAACAAAGCGTTGCTCCGGCACGCGCTGTCCCTCGGGCGCGACACGGTGTGGGGGCAGTGCGCGATGGGATACCTGATCCTGGACGGCGAAGAGATTGAACGCCGGAAGCGCTACCACGCGCCGGTGATGTCGCGACCGAAAACGGACGCGCCGTCCTCGCCGGAGATGAAACTCGGCGTCATCGAAAAGAGGCTGGCGAAAATCGCGCCGGACGCCGGACTGACCGAGAAGCAGAAGACGAGCATCGCGCTCTACGCCGTCCTCCGCCGTATCGGGGAGGAAGGTTGGGACGCGCTGCGGGAGCGTCCGGGGGCGCGCAAATTCATGGACTCGTTTTTCTTGGACCGCGTCTGGATGGAGGACTTCGCCTGGAGCGGCCCCTGCAACGGGCCGAAGGCCATCCTCGCCCTCGAATCGCTCGTTTTCCAGGACGGCGGCCGCTGGCTCAAAGGGGGCGATGACACGGGGCGGCGCTGGGCGACGGCCGCCGCGTTGGAGCTTCCGGGGAAGGACGAGGACTGGCTCGCGGACTATCTCGACGCCTACCGCGAGACCGCATTGTCGAAACGTCTGCACCGGCGCGCGCTTTCCCAGCCCGTCTGGCTGTGGCGTTTCGCAATCCAGCAGAGCCACAGGGCGGCCCATTCCGACGACCCGCCCAACCAGCAGCGGTTCATCCAGAAGTTCGTCAACACGCCTTTCGCCAAGTACGACCGGGGGCACTGGAACGTGCCCTATCGGATGTTCAACTGTTTCGGCGAATCCGTCCACACGCCCGCCTACTACATGCCGTGGGTCGCGGCCAACGAATGGACGTTGCGGAGTTATTCGTATATCGTGGGCGGGGTGTGCGGCGAACTCTCGAAATTCGGTTCCGCCTGCGCCAACTCGCACGGCCTGCCCAGTATGACGGTCGGGCAGCCGAACCACTGCGCGTATACGCGGCGGCGTCCGGACGGTTCCTGGCAGATCTGCAACTGCGTGGGCCGCCCGACGGACATCCACCTGACCCTCTTCCCCGGGCGCCGGTACTGGACGTACCTCCAGGCGCACGAAGGGACGTTCGAGGGCGACCGGGAACGTCGGCACGACGCGGACCGTTTTTCGGAACTTGCCTTTCTCGCCGAAAGCCGCGGGGCGGACGCCGCGCAAATCGAGGCCTTCCACAAGCGGGCCTGCAAGGCGTGGCCGACCCACTACACCGCCCGGTGCGCGTACGGCGACTGGCTCGTCCGCGCCAAAAGGCCGCTTGCCGAACACCGTGCGTTCGCCTACGACTGCACGCAGGTCCTCCGTGGATGGCGGCAGCCGCTCTGGGATCTCCTCTCGCCGTATTTCGCGCGCGTCGAAAAGGAACGCGGCGCACAGGCGTTGACGGATGCGATCGTCGAATTCGCGCCGCTTCTCCGCCAGCCGGAAGACAAGATCCAGGAGGAGGGGGACTTCAAGGCTACCCTCACGAAGTGGACGAAACCGCTGGCGGAAGCGACGCCCGCCTTTCTGGAAAAGGCGGCTCTCGCCTCGCTGAACGCCCAGCGCGGCACACGCGATTTCTTCGCGCAGGTGCTCGACGGGTACGGCGACTTCCTGTTGCTGGACGGCGACCGGGTCAAGCGGTTCATCGAAGTGGTCGGGGTCGGGAAGGGGAGCGCGGCGACGGACTTGAATGTGGGTCCCTTGATCCTCGCCGCGTCGCGTGGCGGGAACCTCGCCTCCTTCCGGCAGATGACGGCGCTGCAGGACAAGCTCGCGCCGCCGAAAGTATCGGGGAAGCAATATCCGCGAACCGACTATGGCGGAACGCTGCTCTCGGCGGAGGGCATGGTCAGGCTCTCGTCTTCGGGCGGGGGGGACAAGCCCGTCCGTTACGCCCGCGCCCTCGATGCGTCGCCCTGCGGCAACGATCCGATCTTGCACACGGAGGAGGAAGAGAACCCGTGGGCGTTGGTGACGCTGGCCGGCGTCTCCATCGTCAAAGGGGTCGTGGTGGAAAACCGGGCGCGGGACGCGAAGGCGCGTGAAGAGCAGGCCCCGTTGGAGATCCAGCTCTCGGAAGACGGGGAGAACTGGCAGACGGTCTTCACCGATCCGGCGGGGCGCGAAACGTACCACGCCGATCTGCGGAAGAACGACGTCCGTTCCCTCTACGTCCGGGTGCGCCGCAAACCGAAGGCGAAAAAAAGCGTGTTCCACCTCACGAAGATTCTCGTCTACGGCAAAAAGCTTTATTGAGGGCGCGTGTCCCCACGCGCCGTACGACAAGGACACCCGACACTTGGTCGCGACGGGGCGCGACCCTCCCGCTCGTTCCTCCGCGTGAGACAAAAGACAGGTTGTACGATTTGCGGATGCACCCTGACAAAATTTGTGCTTATCTTCACCCTTGCGTTCCGTAGGGGGATATGGCATCATGGGGGAGTTTCTACGGCGGGATGGCGGCGGCCGGGGGGTCGGCGCGGAAGTCCCGCCCAGGCGGGGTTGTGTATGCGTGAGCGTGCGAAACCCCACTCAATTGAGAAAGTTGTGGCGTAATATATGCCGATGAAACCGATAGCGACAGACACGCACGACTTCCCATCCCTAAGGCGGGACGGGAAAACATACGTTGACAAGACGATGTTCATCCACCGTCTCGTCAGCGACGCCGACACGAAACTGTTCTTCATGTCGCGTCCGCGCCGGTTCGGGAAGTCCCTCACCGTCTCCGCGCTGAAGGCGCTCTTCTCGGCGCGGCGTGAGCTGTTCAAGGGACTCTACATCGACAAGACGGACTGGGAGTGGGAGAAATACCCCATCATCCACTTCGAGTTCAACGACCTCACGACGACGAGCCTTGAGGAGTTCGAGGCGAGCCTTGCATACCATGTGAAGGAACGGCTGAGACGTGCCGGATATTCATACGACGAATCCATACCCATGCCGGACAACTTCGGCAGGGCAATCGATACCCTTTCCGTGCATAAGGACGAGGATGGCAACGACGTCCACAAGGGCGTGGTGATCCTCGTGGACGAATACGACGCGCCCGTGGGGCACGCGCTCGGCGACGTCGCCTTTGCCGAGGCGATCCGCGACCGCCTTTCCGCCGTCTATTCGCAGATGAAGAACCGGACGGGGGACATCAGGTTCCTCTTCATGACGGGCGTCTCGAAGTTCACGCGGCTTTCCGTGTTCTCCGCCTTGAGCAACCTCGTGGACGTGTCGCAGCGCAGGGAGTACGCGACGATGTTCGGCTACACGGAGGAGGAGCTTACCGCCAACTTCGAGGAGCATCTGCGCGAACATGCCGGAATCATGGGCAAGAACTACGGGGAGTACCGCGAGGAGATGAAGCGGTGGTACAACGGATTCAGGTTTTCCCCTGATGACGCGACGACGGTGTACAACCCCGTCTCCGTCGCGCTGACACTTGACGCCAAGTCGCCGAGCGGCTTCAAGGCGACGTGGGCGACGACGGGGCGCCCGTCGATGCTGATGAACTACCTGAAGCGCGAGGACATGCTTTCGATAGATTACGAGGGGATGTCGGGCGTCCCGGCCGCCGCATTCGAAGTCGCGGACCTCAGGAATCTCACCGCAACGGCGCTCCTTTTCCAGGCCGGATACCTCACCGTCAAGGGGTACGACGCGGACAGCGACGACTACACCATAGGCGTCCCCGACGAGGAGGTGCGGCGCGACCTCGCCACCCTCATGGCCGGCGTAGCCGCGGGGGAGACGGACGTGTGGGCGGCAAATCTCGGCAAGACGCTGCTGCACGCCAACTGGCCGAAGTTCTTTGCCGGGCTGCGGTCGCTGTACGCGCATCTGCCCTACGGGCCAGGGGAGGGCGACGTGCAGGAGTTCTCCTACCAACGTGTCCTCTACACGCTCCTTGCATCGCAGGGGGTCGAAGTCGTTTCGGAGGACCGCCAGTCGAACGGTCGTGCGGACGTCGTGTCGAAGCACAAGAAGGGCGTCTACATCTTCGAGCTGAAAGTCGACGAGCCCGTCGACAAGGCGTTCGCGCAGATCCGCGAGAAGAAGTACGCCGAGCCCTACCTCGCCGACGGACGCCCCGTCTGGCTCGTCGGGCTTTCGTTCGATTCCAAGACGCGCCATCTTGTCGATTACGCCGCCGTCAGCTA
>JAGAEL010000172.1 GCA_017613085.1 Kiritimatiellia bacterium
AGAAAATGAAATCCATGACCGAAAAGTGGAACTCCGACAGGGATCATGCCCAGACAAGGGTGGACTGGCAGTTTACAACGTCAGATGCAAGGACGAAACTCAAGCGACTATATCCGAAACTTTAGGTTGTACATTGTACTACTGATGAATGCCATTCAGTTTCTGGTATTGGATTGCCCACCACACAATGACCGGCTTGAAGTGGACATTATAGCCCTTATCCCACAGATGCGCATGGCCATGGAGGATGATGAGCCTTCTGCGACTTGCGCAGGTGCCATTGCGGGATATTATACCAATTCCATAGAAGAGGGAACACCGGCTGCCAGAGCAAATACCGACTACCCCGATCTCTACTCAAGATTGGAAACGAAGTTTTTAGGGAATAGTTGTATTCGAAATTTTCTATCCGTTGTTGCAGATGCATATCGTGAAGATGGCGAACCATCAATTTACAACAGACTCGTTGCAAAAAATGCTTATGTCGCAAGCAGTCCTGGCAAGGATTTTGCGCGTAGTGGTTTGTCTATAACCCCTAAAAAGCGTGGTTTCTGGGCTTCACTGTTTGGATAAAGTAAAGGAGGGTTGTTATGGGATTTTTATCCGCGCTAGTCAGCAAAGCCGCCATGATTCCTACGCACCACGCGATTTTCAAACGACACGAACAGAGGAGACAGACCATGAACAAAACGGAAGGGATATCCATATTGGCTTTTGTGTTTGCGGCCAGTTTGTGCTGTGCGCAGCCACCGGTGTCAAACACAAACTCCAACAACGCCACGGCCGGAGTCGCCCAAAAGAAACCGCCCGCCAACTCATTTGACATTCCGCCGTCGCTCGTCTTCCGGATGATAGAAGCGTACCAAAAGGCGTTACAGAAGGCGCTTTCGGGGACGAACACCTGTGATGTACTTGCACTGAAACGAGATGGACAGACGAATTGTCCTGAGATTACCGAACGGCCATACGGCGAAATGAAGTTCTGCGACGACCGGTTACCGGAAGAGGCACGGAAGGCGATTTGGCCGTTCGAGTTCGATGCGTTTGAAAAGACACTCGAACAGCAGACCGTCCGGGACGCAGAAGGATGCTTTAGGCGGAAGGGTTCCGTCGAAAAAAATGGCGGAGCGGTCGACCACAACGGTCTTTTCGCCGTAAATCCGACGTTCCGATGGGTCAATTACGAAATCGAACATTGGGCAATCCAGCAATTGGATTCAAAATTCAAGCGCATGGACAAAAAAGCCTTCTGCAAGATGTGGGACGTCGAAAAAATGCCCGACGGGATATGGGCATGGGTACTTGACAACGCAAAAGGGGAGTATTTCGTCATCCAACGCAACAAAGGAGCATGGGCGTCCCGGAAATACATGTACCTCCGCTGGGACGGCAAAGAGGAGCCCGTCTGCTGGGCCTCCTTTCCCTCGTTCCCCAACCGTAGGGAGGGCGTAACCATAAGTATGTGTGATTGTAGCTGCGCCTCCTTGCACAATCTTGTGGTATTATACTGGAATCATCGTGCAAACGCATCCAACATAGATCTCAAGTGGATGAAGGGGGGACTTGAACTTGCGAAGAAATTCGGCATCCCCACGGCGGAGGCGAATTTGAAAGTCCTGCTCGACCATATCCCTGAGGCCGCAGACAAATAACCAATCAAGCTCGCGGTATCCCTTAACTCGCCCGTTCCGCGCAAGACCGACGGGGTCAATACTCGATCCGGCCTTTGCCCATAACGAGGTCGAGGCGCGTCTTGAAGGTTCCGAAGGGCGTGGAGGTACGGATACGACTCCACGTCATGCAGGTCGCGAAGACGAGCAATGCAAAACAGGCGCCGATCCGCACGGCTTGCGCCGCCATGGAATCCATCAAAAGATCCAGCGGCAGGGCAAAGAGAAGCAGCCAGCCGGTCAGGTAGAGGAAAACCGTTCCCGTCTTTTGCAGCTTTTTCAACAACATCATCATCGGAAGGGCTGCGAAAATCAATCTCGCCTCATCGAAAGGCGGCGCCAGGAGCGGGACGGCGAACAGGAAGGGATAGAGGTTGAAGAGGATCCCCTGCGCATCTTTCCGGTTTTTCCACATGAGGCACTTCGCCATCCGATATTCCGCGAAAAGGATCGCCGCCAGTGCGCATACCCGCACAATCCACCCCGCCGTCCAAC
This sequence comes from Kiritimatiellia bacterium, assembly GCA_017613085.1. Classification (GTDB taxonomy): domain Bacteria; phylum Verrucomicrobiota; class Kiritimatiellia; order RFP12; family UBA1067; genus RGIG8368. The sequence continues at coordinate 2,166 of JAGAEL010000172.1, forward strand.
GGGAGAGGGCGGCCGCCACCTGTTCAAACCCGAACACGGCGGAGAGCGTCGCGGCAAGAAGGAGAAGCGTCACCGCGTACACGCCGACGCGGCGAACGTCTTTCATACACAGGAACATACCGACAAATACCGCCGTCAACGGCTGCAAGGGGACGGCGCAGGCGAAAACAGCGGCGGCGGAATTCCGATGTCCTGCGTTAAAAAGAAGATAGCCGAGGAGGCAGAGGTTCAACGCATGAAGATCGGGCGACGGCTGCGCCATCGCCGCCGAAAAGGGGCGGTTGAGCAACAGGAAGGCGAAGACCGCGAGCACGGAAAGATGTTCGCCGAACCCGTACCGGTCCAATACACGCGAGAAAAGGAAAAAGAAGGCCGAATAGGCGACGAGGTTCAACAGGAAAAGCGGCGCGGCATCGACGGGAAAGACCGGCCCCGTCGTCGAGACCTGCAGAAGCAACGCCATGAGGCAGAGGACTGTCGGCGCACCGTAGGTCCACAACCGGTATCCCAAGAAGGAAGAAAGGCCGGCACCGACACCTGCTGCAAGCCAGAGGTACCCCACTCCCGCACGGCAGGGGGCAGACCAATACGAAATCAACGCATCGCCACTCCCCGTCGCCAGGAACAAGGCCGCCAATCCGCCGAGCAAAATAGTCGTGAACAACCAGAGACGGAACACAAACCAAGACCAGGCCGGACGCTTGACTGCCGGCGAATTACGTTTACCCTTCCCCATTGTTCCCCCGCAGCGCCTACATGAGTTTGACTTTTGGAAGATCCTGAATGTCGATACAGCCGACCACCTTCCCTTCCGCGTCCAACACGGGGAGGTCGTCGATTTTACGCTGTTCAAAGATACGCAGCACTTCGACCGCGAACATATCGTCGCGGGCGTGTACGGGATTGCGCGTCATCAACGCCCCGACCGGGGAGGCGAGGGTACACTCGCCGGCGGCGAGGCGGCGGCGGAAATCGCCGTCCGTGAAGATGCCGAGGAGCGCGTCATCCGCGCCGACGACAAGGGCGGAGCCGGACTGGCTCTTCGTCATCGCGAGGATGGCGTCCATAACGGAGGCGTCGGGCGCGACGCGCGCGACGTGTTCACCGCTCCGCATAATGTCCCGCGCGCGGAGGACGAGTGCGCGGCCGATCGCCCCGGCGGGGTGGAGCCTCGCGAAGTTCTCCTTGCGGAAATCATGGAGGTCGATCAAGACCATCGCCACGGCGTCCGCGAGGGCGAGCGTGGCGGTGGTGCTGGTGGTCGGGGCCATGCCGAAGGGGCAGGCCTCTTTCCCGATTTTCACGGGAAGCACCACGTCGCTCAGTTTCGCGAGGGTGCTTTGCTCGTTCCCCACCACGCCGACGACCTTGAGGCCGAGACGGCGGACGGCGGGGATGAGCTTGATCACTTCGTCAGACTCGCCGGAAAAACTCAACGCGACGAGCACGTCGTTCTCCGTCACGATGCCGAGATCCCCGTGCATCGCCTGGATCGGGTTCATCACCACGCTGGTGGAACCGGTGCTGGCGAGGGAAGCGGAGAACTTCTCGGCAATGTGCAGGTTCTTGCCCACGCCGGAGACGACAATCTTGCCGCCGGCGGCGAGGGTGTCGAAGAGGAGCCGCACGGTCTGGACAAAGCCGTTCCCCAGCGACTCCTTCGTGAGGCGGAGACCTTCGAGTTCGGTGTCGAAGACCTCCCGCGCCCGGTCGATGATCTGACGATCGTTCATTACGGATTCTTCTGTGCGTCGAGTTCGCGCATCGCCTGCTTGCGGGAAAGCTTGACCTGCCCGCGATCGTTGATGCCGATGCACTTGACCATCATCTTGTCGCCCATCTTGCAGATGTCCTCGCAGCGGTTGATGCGGCGGTCGGCCATCTCGCTGATGTGGCAGAGTCCCTCGATGCCGGGCAGGATTTCGACGAACACGCCGAACTCCTTGATGCCGGTGACGGTACCCTCGTAGAGCTTGCCCTCCTCCGCCTCGGCCGCGACCTCGGCCACCTTGTCCTGGGCGATCTTGAGCGCCTCGGCGCTGTTGGCGTAGATGTGGACATTGCCGTAATCGCCCTCTTCGACGATATCGATCTGGGCGCCGGAGAGTTCGCAGATGCTGCGGATGTTCGCGCCGCCGGGACCGATGAGCGCGCCGATCTTGTCCTTCGGGATCTGCATGCTGACGATGCGCGGAGCGTAGGGCGAGAGGTCGGCGCGAGGGCCGGCGATCTTCGACTCGATGAAGTCGAGAATCTGGCCACGGGCGACTTTCGCCTTCTGCAGCGCACCTTCGACGAGATCCCACGTCAGGCCGCGGATCTTGAGATCGACCTGGAACCCGGTGATGCCCTTGCGGGTTCCGGCGACCTTGAAGTCCATATCGCCGCAGTGGTCTTCCGCGCCGAGGATGTCGGTCACGAGGATCTTCTTGCTCTCGTCCGGCGTGGTGAACAAGCCGATCGAGATGCCGGCGACAGGCGCCTTCAGCGGGATGCCGGCGGCCTCCATCGCCAACGTGCCGACGCAGACGGTCGCCATCGAGGAGGAACCGTTAGACCCCATGATATCGGAGACCACGCGGATCGAGTACGGGAAATCCTCCGGCACGACCTGCGCGAGGGAACGCTCGGCGAGCGCGCCGTGGCCGATCTCGCGACGGCCCGTGGAGCCGAGGCGGCCGACTTCGCCCGTGCAATAGGGCGGGAAGTTGTAGTGCAGGATGAAGCTCTTGCTCGACGGCCCGCCGGTGACCGCGTCCATCTCCTGCGCATCCTTGCGGGTGCCGAGGGTGACGGAACCCATCGCGGAGGTCTCGCCGCGCTCGAAGATCGCGGAACCGTGGGCGCGCGGAAGGATGTCCAGCTGGGCGTAGAGCGGGCGAAGCTCGTCAAGGCCGCGCCCATCGATGCGCTTGCCGTCCTCGAGGACGTTCTTGCGGACGAGGTCGATCTCCATCGCGTCGAAGAAATGGACGAACGTCACGTCGTCGATCTCCTCCGGCCACTTCTCCTTCATCTTGGCGAGCAGATCGTCGCGGATGGCCTTGACCTGGCCTTCGCGGTCGAGCTTGCCGGGAACGAGCAACGCCTTGCGGAGGGCGTCCGCGCCGTTGTCGTAGAGGAACTGCATCTTCTCGGCGTCAAGCTTGCCGTCTTCGACGTGCTTGTCCGGCTTGCCGAGCAGGCGACGGAGTTCAAGCTGCGCGTCGATGATTTTGACGACTTCGACATGGGCGCGCTTCATCGCGGCGAGGAAGTCCTCTTCCGTGATTTCCTTCGCGCTGCCCTCCATCATCAGGAAACGTTCGCGCGTGCCGGCGTAGATCAGGTCGAGATCGCTCTCCTTGCGCTGCTTCTGCGTGGGGTTGATCACGAACTCGCCGTTGATACGGCCGATGCGCACCGCGCCGATCGGCCCCATGAAGGGAATTTCGGAGATGGTGAGCGAAGCGGAGGCGGCGTTGACGGCCAGCGTATCGGTCTCGTTCTCGCCGTCGGCGGAGATCACCATGTTGTTGACCTGGACGTCGTTGTAGTACCCCTCCGGGAAGAGCGGGCGGATCGGACGGTCGGTGATGCGGGCGCAGAGGATTTCGCGCTCGGTGGGGCGGGCTTCACGCTTGAAATAACCGCCGGGGAATTTCCCGGCCGCATAGAATTTCTCGCGGTATTCGACCTGCAGCGGGAAGAAATCGATGCCTTCGCGCGGCTTGTCGGTACAGGTGACGGCGGAGAAGACCATGGAATCGCCGAGGCGCACCGTGGTCGCGCCCGCAGCCTGGCGGGCGAGCAACCCGGTCTCGATGGTCATTGTCGCGCCGCCAACGTCAATCGTGACGGATTTGGTATCGTTCATGTGGGTTTAACTCTCGTTTAGCGGCGGAGGCCGAGTTCTTTGATCAACTTCTGATAGGCGGCCTCGTCCTCGCGCTTGAGGTAGTTCAACAGGCGGCGGCGCTTGTTGACCATGCGGATCAAGCCGTAACGCGAACTTTTGTCGTTCTTGTTGAGTTTGAGGTGGGCGGTCAGCAGCTCGATCTTCTTCGTGAGGACGGCAATCTGGACCTCGCTGGAACCGGTGTCGCGGTCGTGGCGCTGGAACTGTTTCTGAACAGCGGCTTTATCAATCTGGCTCATAGTCTTACTCGTCGCGGGACTTAACCCGCGTTCGTCCCGCGGCGGCGGCATTCGCGCCGCACCCCCCACAGCCAGACCGGCACACCTGAAAGACAGGCTACCGAAGGACACCGAATGTGTCGAAAGGCAAAGGAACTCCTTGTCGTCCTTGCCCCCGCGGCGGGGAATGTCTCCTTAGACACGTCGCAGAAACGCGGGTCACTTTACCAGAACACCCCCGTACCGTCAAGCGCGAATTCTAACCCGCATCGGTGCGGTGCATCGGTGCGGGCGCATCCGCGAATCGTACAAACCAGTAACCACGGAGAACAGGCGAAAACAGGGGGGAACCGGGAGGGACGCGCTTTGTTGTCGCGTCCGTTCTCCGCGTGGATATGCCTCCGCACGACAGGCGACACCCGACAGCCGGACGGGACGAAGCCCGTCCCTCTCCGGAAACGTCACGCACGGGAGGGCGCGTGTCCCCACGCGCCGCACGACGGGCGCCATCCGACAGCCGCCCCCCGGACGGGACGAAGCCCGTCCCTCCCCGGAAACGTCACGCACGGGAGGGCGCGTGTCCCCACGCGCCGCATGGGAACGAACGGGCAACCAATTTGTAAGGACTGGTGGCCTGCGTCCAATATTCCGTGCAGCACGAGCAGGCGACTATTGAAAAATAGGGGCTTCCTTCCGGTTTCCCGTGTTTATTGGCGTATTACGGCTTCTTGGGGGCGTCCTTTTCCGGGATCAGCACTTCCACGTCCTCGCTGGTCTTCAAATCGGAGACCCACGCCTCTTGCGCCCCGGAAGCGGCCGTGCCACGGCGGTTCTCGCGCTCCATCTCCCTCACGGCGTCGCGGGCGTCTTCCTCGCCGCGCTTGCGGAGCTGTTCCTCGCGGGCGCGCATCACGCGCTCGTACATCTTCTGCGCCTTGTAGTCCTTGTCGTCCTCGGCCCACTTCTTCTTCATGCGCTCCAGTTTCTCGCTCTTGTACATCGGGTCGGCAAGCGCACTGCCAGACCAGCCGTTGTCGATCCACGGGCGCGGATCGGAGAGCGAATCCTTGCGGCGGCGCGCCTCGCGGGTGAGCGCTTCGGAGTCTTTGAACACGTAGGGCGTGAGGAAGACGAGCAGCTCGTTCCGCGTCGACGTACTCGTGGTCGAGCCGAAGAGGTACTTGCCGATGACGGGGATGTCCTTGAGGATCGGGATGCCGCTCTCGGAATTCTTCACATCGTTCTGTACCAGACCGCCGAGGACGACCGTCTGCATGTTTTCCAGCGAGACGTCCGCCGCGATCTTCCGTGTCGTGACGGTCGGGTACGATTCGTTACCGACCTGCTGGTTCGCGCCGATGGTTTCAAAGGTCTCATCGACGGTCAACACGACCTGTCCGTTCGGACTGATGCGCGGCGTGACCTTGACCGTCAGACCGATATCGCGCTGTTCGTAATCCGGCACTTCCGTCCCGTTGTAGGAGGAACCGGAATAACGGACACCCTTGTAGAGGTAACGCATATCCGTCGCCTCGATGGTCGCCTCCTTGTTGTTCACCGTCATCAGGATCGGCGAGGAGAGAACCTTCGTGCGGTTGTCGGATTCGGCGGCCTTGATCAACGCGGCGATGTTCAGATTCTTCGATTTGAAGAAATAATTGATGCCGCTTCCGGCGATCGAAGAAACTTCGTCTGCCGCATTTGTGCCGACACTGAGCAAGCCATCCAGCAGACTGGAATGGGTACCGCCTCCGCCACTCAGCTGATCCGACGTGTTGAAGAACGTGTTGCGCAGGGCTTCCGGCGAAGACGAGGTCGTGGTTTTCTCCTCGCCGTCGTCGGTCGTCGTGGTCGTCGTCTTCTTCTGGTGGTGCTTGCCCAGCTTCACCCAGTCAAGCCCGGTGGTCAACTCGTCGCCGAGCTGCACCTGCAGCACGACGGTCTCGATCAAAACCTGGGAAAGCTGGATGTCCATCGAGTTGATCACCTCGAGGATGGCGGCGATGGCGGAGGGCGTCCCCATCATCACGATGGCGTTGGTACGTTTGTCGGCAAGGATCTTGATGTCGTCCTTGGTGATCTGTCCGAGCTTGGCGGGACCGACGTTCCCGCCGCCGGAAGAAGAAGAGCTGGAACGCGCGGCGACGGCCTTGTCGAGCGAGGTGCTGCGCGGAACGCCGCCCGGGCCGGTGCGGTTGCTGCCGGCGGGCTGGTTCGGTCCGTTGGCGTTGGAACCAGAGTTCCCGGAACTACGGTTGGAGCCGGAACTTTCGCGGGAAGAGGCGTTGCCGATGAGGTCATTCAAGATACTGGCAAGTTCCTCGGCATCGGCGAAATCAAGGCGGCGGACTTCGACCTTCACATCCGGCGCGGTCTCGATATCGAGCACCGTGATGATTTTGTCGAAGAAGTTCATGTTCTCCTTACGGGTAATGATGATGAGCTGTTCGGAACGCTCGTCGGCGATAATCTGGACTTTGCCACGGATCATCCCTCGGTCGGCGTCGGTCATCAGCGCCTCGATGTTCGCGTTCGGCGTGGAAGGCGCGGGTTCCGGATTCTGGATACCGTTGTTCGCGCCGATCCGCGTGAGGCCGGGAATCGGCCGGCGGAGGCCGGGCGTCGTCAGCGGCGACGGGGTCGTGCGCGTGATTCCCGGCGCACCGGAGCTGTTCGCCTTGACCTCTTCCTTCGCCTGGGTCTGCTTCTGCGACTCGGCGACGATCTCGTCCAAGATCTTCTTGATGTCCGCCGCCTTCGCGTGGGAGACGAGCCGGACGTTGACCTCCTCCGTCGCAACCATCGGCTGGTCGATGAAGCGGACAATTTCCAGCATCCGGTTGACGTTCTCCTGCGTGTCGGTGACAAGCAGGCTGTTGGTGCGTTCAAACGCCTGGATCTGGGTCGTGTCGTTGCGCTTGAACCCTTCGAGGGCCTTCTGCGCCTCGGCGATGGTGATGGCCTTGAGCTGGATCATCTGGCTGACGATCTGCCCCTTCTCCGGATAGCCGCCCTCCGGTGTGGTCATGTTGATCTGGATGCCGGAGGTACGGATGCTCTTGGTGGCGAGCACCTTGACGAACTTGTCACCGAAATTCTGCAAGGCGATGCCGTTCATGCCGAGCGTCACCTCGATCGCGGTCAGGTATTCCTCGCGGGTGAGCGGGACACCCTTCTGGCTGCGGAGGGTGATGCCGGTCGCCTTGGGCAGGTCGGTCGCGATGAGCGGGGTACGCCCCACCTCCGCGCAGTAGGCTTCCCAGAGGAAGTTCGCGTCGGCCTGCTCGAACTTCAACGCGGGCATGGTGGTCTTCGTGTCGTCCTCCGCCTGGTCGCCGAAGTGCTTGACCGTATTCGGCGCCATCGGCACCTTGGACTCCGCGTTGTTGGCGGCGTTCGCGTTATTCGCCGCGCCGGGCTGATTGAGACCGGGCCGCCCCACCGGGGTGAACCGGCGGTTCGGGTTGCTCAACGCCGCCGGCGGGCGGAGCGGAGGCCTGCGCGTGCCCAGCGTCTGTTGCGCGCGGGCGGGGGCGCAGAGGAGCGTGAATGCGATGCAAAGCACAAAAAGGAATGGTTTCATCATGGCTTTTTTTCCTTAGAAGGGGGGACGGGGGAATCGGCGGCGGTCGCGGCATCGTCCGCCGCCGAATCCGCCGACGTGTTTTCGCCGGAGGCTGCGGATTCCGAGTCGGCCGCGGGTGGCGCCTGAACGGGTTCTTCGGCGTCGCCGCGCATATAGGCGCAGCAGAGCGTGAAGGTGCCGCGCAGAAAACCGGCGCGCTGGGAGGGGCGGATGAACATCTGGCGGATGTCGAGCATCGCGCCCTTCTGGTTCAGGCTCCAGAGGAAGTAGACCAGGGAACGGAGCGAACCTTCCCAGTCTTTACAGTCGATCGGCAGCTCGAAGACGTCGCCCACCTCCACCTCGGTACCGGCCTGACGGCGCGCGATGGCGAGATTGTTCGTCCGGGCGACGGAATCCATAAGGGAGAGCCAGTAGGTGTCCACGTCTTTGTCGTCGGGGAAGACGGGCATCAACGCCTGCATCTCGTCGTATCGCTTGTTCCACTCCTTACGCTGGGAGATGAGCTTGTCCTCATCGGCGAGCTTCTTCTCGGCGGTGGCGTGGATCTTCCGGACGATCGCCCACTTTTCCATCTGCTGCCGGTAGGAGAAGGCGAGGATGGCGTAGAGGACCAGCACGCCGACGACCATCAAGAGGTTTTTGTCGCGGTTGCTCATTTTTTCTTCTCCTCCACCCCTTTGAAGACCGCGTTGATTTCAAACTTGTGCCGGCCCTTGCTCTGCGAAGGCCCGGTCATCGTGACCTGCTGGAAGGTCGGGTTGGCCGTCATCGCGTTCTTGAACTCGTAGACCAGTTCCGGCTGGTCCGCCTCGCCGGCGACCTTCACGCCTTCCGTCTTGCGGTAGGTGATGGCGGTCAGCGTGATGCCGTCGGGCAATTTCTCCGAAATGAACTTCAACTGCTCCAGGGCAGACTTCGTGCGGTCGGTGTAGGAAAGGATCAGGTTGACGCGGTCGCGTGTGTCGGCGACCTCCTTGTACGTCTTGGCGTGGCGTCTGGAGAGTTCGCGCACATGCGGCGTGAGCACCTTCTCGTAGACGATGGGGCCGCCCGCCAGGATACCCATCAGCACCAGCCAGACCGCCGCCGCGATGCCGCATCCCCAGAGGATGCGGCGGCGCAGGATCGACGCTTTCAGCTCCTCGCGCCAAAGTTCGGGCGTCAAGTCGAACTGCGCCGATTCCGCCACGCGGAGGGCGACGCCGTTGACCCCGCCGTCGGGATCCGGCAGCGGCGAGACGTTGACCGGCGCGGGAACCAGCCGCCCGACGCAGGCGGAAAGCTCCGCGATGGATTCCGCCGCCGGTTCGCGCGCCAGGATCTGCACCTCGGTCAACGCAAGGCTGCCCGTCTGCTGTTCCGTGTCCAGCAGGGAAAGCATCACCTCGCGCGCCGTGGCGGCCGCAGGAAGTTCGCCGAGGTGGCGGACGAAGACCAGAATCCCGTCGCGGATCACCAGCAGTTCCCAAGACTGCCCGGCATCCAGCAACACGGCGCGGCATCCGGGCTCCGCCCATTTGCACGGGCCGCAGAGGGAGCGGAACCATCCGAGGACGGCGACATCCACGCGGGTCACGCGCAGTTTCGCCAGTTCCATCTCCGAGGCAATCTTATCGGACGCGGCGACCGGCCAGGCGGCCGCGAACGTCCAAAGCTCCGTCTCCGTCTCGCCCAGCACTTCGTAAGAGACGGTCAGCTCGTCCTCCGCATACGGCGTCAGCTTGCCGATCTGGAGGGCGACGACGGAGGCCAAGTCCTCGCGCGCTTCGACCGGGAGCTTGAGAACGCGGGCAACAAGCCCGTCGAGGGGGATGCCCAGCACCACGTTCTTCGCGGCGAGATCCCTGCGCATCAATGCCAGCGCACGGACTTCCGGCGTGTCGTCGGCGGCCACTTCGCCGCCCTCTTCCGACGGATCCGCCTCTTTTTCGACGGTCTGCGCGGCGGCGTCGGCAAGGGACTGGGGTTCCCCGTCCTGCGCGGGTTCCGCACGTTCCAGCAGCCATTCCCCGCCGGCGGTGCGCGTGTACACGCCGCGTGCGCGCGGCGCGAAAACCGCGCCGCGTATCACGTCGTCCTCCTTCACCAGGGCTATGATGTCGCGTTTCGCCATACGTCCTCTCAGGGATCCTCCCGCCAGCGCAGGTACCGGACCGAGTCGCTGTCCACGCTGGCCACCGTCTCGATCGTGTGGGTCACGCCTGCGGAATTCCCCGTAACCTTGATCGTGAAATACCTTTCCGGCGAATAACTCAGGTAGGCTTCACATTCACTCTGAAGCCCGCCCGGTATCCGCGCGTTCAGATCGCTCCAATCCTTGAACAGGTTGCTTTCCACACGGTCTTCCTCCGTGCGGGTCAACTTGTTCACCCCCGTCTCGCGTTCTTCGACGATGGCCCCGGCCAACTCCTCGTCGCCGTCGATGCCCGGAACCGTCATCAAGACCTCTTTCGTGGCGGAGTTGACGTTTATTTTAGCACTTTCTCCCCAAATGTCAAAAAACTCCTTCAAGCCATATCGAATCGTCACCTGCTTCTTCTTGTCGCGCTCTTCGGGGTTGAGGAGGCCGCCGTCGTAGATGGCGGGGCGGTCGCGGATGCCCCGGATGCGTTTCAGCTCTTCGACGGAGGCGACTTCGCCGCTGCGGGGCTTGAAGGGTTTCTCCAGATCCTCGTAGTACTCGCTCTCTGCGCCGCTGTGGCCGGTCACGGTATCGTCTTCGTCGCGCCAGTCGTACCAGCTGTCGACGACCTCCTCCTGGTATTCCATCGGAAGCCCGATGACGTTGAGGACGTTCTCCCAGATCTTGTCGGAAATGTCGCTCGCGCCGAGGGTGTTGATCGGCCAGCGGTTGGCCTCGGCGGAGGAGATCTCAACGGTGACGACGCCGTTTTCCGGCTTGCCCGCTTCGACCGGGTAGTTGGCGATGACACAGGAACCGCGCTGGAGGTCGAGCTTCGGCTGCAGCCAGGGGTCTTCCGCCTGTTCGTCGGTGCTGACGGAATCGGAGGCGTCCTTGTATTTCAGCAGGATCATCTCGGCGATGGCGATGCCGGACTGCGTGAGGTAATCGACGTGCCGGCGGTTGCGGACGTAGACGTTGATCTTGCCTTCCAGTTTCGCGTCCAGCGCAAACGACATGACCAGCAGGCTCAAAAGCGCGATCGTCCAGATGGAGATGATCATCGCCGCGCCGCGCCGCGCGCGCCCGTCGATCGGCGCCGTCCGGAATCGCCGGCGGGCGAAGTACGTAAAGATGCCGCGTCGTTTCATCACATCGGCCCTCCCGCCCCGGGCATGGGACTGCCCGCGCCCGGCATCATGCCGCCCGCGCCGGGACGGACGTTGCCGCCGGGTTGCACGGGTTGTCCGGATTTTCCGGAATTCCCGGTTTTCCCGGAATTCCCGGATTGTCCGGTTTTTCCGGATTGTCCTCCATCCGTCCGGTTTCTTCCGGATTTACGGCCGTCCGCGCTGCCCGGATTCTGCGAATACTTCCAGACCGGGATCGTGATGTCGCGGGTGAGCGCGACGGGGTCTTCCCCTTCCTTCACGGGTTTGAGGTAGAGCGTGACGGAGACCTTGTACGGGAGGGCGTTGGAGGAACTCCACTCGTCTTTCCATTCGACCTCGGTGGCGTCTTGGTCCTGGTTCGGCGGCTCGCCCAGGATCTTGCAGTCCATCGCCATGACACGCGACGAAATGAGGTACGCCTTGATGCTCTCCTCCCGTTCCTCGTCGGTCTCGTTTTCGTCGCGGAAATCGTTGCACCAGGCCTTCGCCATCAACCCGCCTTCGCCGTTTCCGTCCTCCCCTTCCTCGGAGACGAAAAGGCGGACGCGGTGCGGGATCTCGGCGAGTTCGGTCTTGCCGTCCACATCGCGGAGCATACCGACAAAGGCGCGGCCCAGTTTCATCCACTCCAGCGAGTCGTGGGCATCCTCCCCTTCCCCGTCGTCGTTGAACGCGAACCCGCGCTCCATCTCTTTCGGCACGGTGGTGGAGAAGTAGGCGCTGCGGAGGGCGGACTCGATCTGGTTCATCACGTAATCCGCCTGCGCCATGGAATCGGACATCTCCAGACCCGCCGTCCAGCTGCTGACCACCGCGTGGAAACAGATGAACGAGAGCAACAGCATGATCGACAGGATCATGATGGACATCATCAGCTCTAGCAATGTGAATCCGTTTTTCATCACTTGCGTATGCGGATCAGCCGCACCAGTTCCTCCTGTTCCTCTTCACTCCCCTTGCCCCAGGTGATTTTCGTGCGGAGCAGGTAGAGGCCGTCGTCTTCCTCGTCCGTATCCAGTTCCTTTTCATCCACATGGCGCTCGAAGGTGTACCCCCGGTAGAGGTCGCGGATCTTGTCGGAGATGTCCAGTTCGAGATCGTCGATCATGTCGTCCGCTGTCACCGGGTCGATGTTCAGCCGCTCGTCCTCCTCCGGTTCGGTGATGTTCTCCTGCTCCGGAATCGGGTAACGGCGTTCCCCGAGGGAGAAAACGAACTGGGCGTCCTGATATTGCTTAGAGAGGATCATCATCTGGGCGCAGTTGCCCAAACCGCCCATGAGGGCGATCAAACCGCCCGCAAGGATCGTCGTCGCGATCAGGATCTCGATCAGGGTGAACCCGGCGGCGCGTCTACGGTTTTGAGGATCTGGGGTAAAAATTTTCATCTGCCGTCTTCATCCAGGATTTTCGCGTTCCCGAACCGGTCCACCGAAATGCGCAGCCGCCAGGCGCTTTCGAACTCACCGCCCTTCCCGTCGGTCGGCGAGATGATGACGTAGTACGGGGGGCACCGGCCGTTGCCGGCGTAGGGGATCGCCGCGCTCTTGGTCGTCTCCATCGCGCCGGCGTCCTCCGAATCCGTCTCGGTGCGGACAATCTCCCCGCCTTCTTCCTCGTCCTGCAGCCGGTTCTCGTCCAGCTCCACGCGGAAGGAGATCTGCTTGTACTCCTTCACCGTCTCCGCCTCGGCCATCTCGCCCCCCTGCGGGGCTTCGGGCGCCTCCGGAACGGCGTCGCCGTCATCGCGTTCTTCGCCGCGCCCCTCAAGCGGCGCGGGCTCCGGCGCC
>JAGAEL010000173.1 GCA_017613085.1 Kiritimatiellia bacterium
ACGAAGCGGACGGCCGCGCCGGCGGAATGTCGGCGAGCCTCGACCTCTGGGGACAGCGCGTAGACCTCGGCCCGCACCGCTTCTTCAGCCGGAACGCCCGCGTCAACGCCTTCTGGCGCGAAATCGCCGGGGACGCCTGTGTCTCCGTCGACCGCCTGACGCGCATCCTGTACGACGGCAAATTTTTCTACTACCCGCTCCGTCCGCTGAACGCCCTCGCGGGCCTCGGCCCGTTCGAGGCGATGCGGTGCGGGTTCAGTTACCTCGCCGCGCAGTTCCGGCGGGGCGGCGAGGCGGAAACGTTCGAGGACTGGGTTTCCCGCCGTTTCGGCGACCGCCTCTACCGGACGTTTTTCAAGACGTACAGCGAAAAATTGTGGGGGATTCCCTGTTCGCGCCTCGATGCCGACTTCGCCGCGCAACGGATTAAGAAGTTCTCGCTCGGAGAAGCGGTGCGGACGATGTTTTTCGGAAACAGCGGTCAACACGCCACGCTCTGCGACCGTTTCCTCTATCCGACAGGCGGCACGGGGGAGATTTATGAAAAGATCGTGCGTGAAATCGAACGCCTCGGCGGGCGCGTCTACTTGAACTCGCCGGTGCGGGGGCTCTGGGCGGAAGGAGACGTTGTGAAGGGCGTGACCCTGAAAGACGGTTCGACACGCCCCGCCCGGCACGTCGTCAGCACGATGCCCCTTACCCTCGCGGCGTCCAGCCTCTCGCTCCGTGCCGCCACCGCCGAAACATGCGCGGCGCTCCGTTACCGTAACACGATCCTCGTCTACCTGTCGATCGACGGGGCAGACCTCTTCCCCGACAACTGGATTTACGTCCACTCCGCCGGACTGGACTGCGGACGCATCACGAACTTCCGGAACTGGGCGCCCTCCATCTGCGGCGGAGCGACAGGGACGATCGTCGTCCTCGAATACTGGTGTTACGACGAAGACCCCGTCTGGCATGCGTCCGACGAGACGTTGATCGAGACGGCCAAACGCGAATTCCGAACAACGGGACTCCACGGCGGACACGCGATCCAAGCGGGGAAAGTCGTCCGGCTCCACCGTTCCTATCCGGTCTACGCGCGCGGCTACCGGGAACCGCTCACCCGCCTGACCAACTGGCTGCGCGGCATCCGGAAGGTCAGTTTCATCGGTCGCGGCGGCGCGTTCAAGTACAACAACCAAGACCACAGCATCTTGATGGGGCTGTTGGCGGCCGACAATCTGCTCGGCCGCGCCGAACACGACCTCTGGTCGGTCAACACCGACAGCGAGTATCAGGAAGGGGCGCGAAGCTCGACCGCCGTCGGAAACGAAAAAAAGGAGAATCCGTATGAAACGTCTTAGCCTCATCATGGCGGCCGCGGCCTTGGCCTGTGCCGCCGGCGCAGCGCCTTCGGCGTCACAACCGATCGGGGTGTTCGATTCGGGAATCGGCGGCATGACCGTCCTGGAACGGCTGTTGGCGGCCGATGCGTTCGACAACCTCACGGGGGAGCAGATCCCGGACGGGAAACCCGACTTCTCCGCCGAATCGTTCGTCTATTTCGGCGACCAGGCGAATATGCCGTACGGGATGTACGACGCCGAAGGAAAGGCCGATTTCCTGCGGGGACTCGTTGTCCGCGACGCACGTTTCGTGCTGGGGAACGAGGGACATGAACCCGCCAAAATCGTGGTGATCGCCTGCAATACCGCGACGGCCTACGGGTTGGGCGAGGCGACCGAGGCGGCAAAGCCGCACGGCGTGAAGGTGATCGGCGTCGTGAACGCGGGCGTGGCGGCGGCGATGGACGAACTCAACGTGAAGAAAGGGATGCCGCCGTTCGCAATCGCCGTGATGGCGACGCCGGGGACAATCGCCTCCGGCGCGTACCAGCGCACGCTCCGCAGCGCGTTCGCGCAACGGGGAATCGAGGGCTACGAGATCGTCGCACGCGGCGGCGTGGGACTTGCCGAAGCCGTTGAAAACGGCGATCCCCTCGCGAATGAATGTGCGCGGACCAACTTCACGGCGATGGTGCGGGACTACCGGGCGCGCGGGGGCAAGCTTCCGATCCGCGCCGTCATCCTCGGCTGTACGCATTACCCGTTCGTCCTGGACGCCTTCAAAGGCGCGCTTGCGGAACTGCGGGCCGATCCCGCCTGTGCGGCGTTGCTGGCGGACGACTTCACATTCGTGGATCCCGCCGTCTACACCGCCGTCCAGTGTTTCCGTTCCCTCCGGGCGGACGGACTGCTGAACACCGGGAAGAAGCCCCCGGAGAAACGGGTGAAGCCGTTCGTCTCGGTCGGCGTGAACGGCCCCCTCTCCCACGCGGAGAAGTACGGGCGGAACGTCGGGCAGGAGGATGTCGGGACGAAAATCGTGCCGATGGGCGCGGGCTCGGTCCCGGACGAGGCGTTGCGCCGGCTGCGGGCCCTACTCCCCGTAACCGCGAAAGAACTCTTTACGGACGAATGAACGGTTGCTAAACGGGCGGGAAACGTGTATACTGACCGCCTTTTTGGAGGTGGTGTCCCATGGGACAGGATGCGCTTTTCGCGGAAGATTACAAGGTCAACCTGGAGGTCTTTGAAGGCCCCCTTGACCTTTTGTTGTATTTAATCCGCCGCGACGAGGTGGACATTTACGACATTCCGATCGAACGCATCACCAAACAGTACATGGAGTACCTGAAGCTGATGCGCGAACTGAGCCTGGACATCGCGGGCGAATTCATCGTCATGGCGTCCACGCTCATGATGATCAAAAGCCGGATGCTCCTGCCGGTCGAACGGCGCACAACGGATGACAACGCCTCCGAAGACGAATGGGTGGACCCGCGCCTCGACCTGGTCCGCCAGCTGATCGAGTACAAGAAGTTCAAGGATGCCGCGATCCGCCTCTCCGCTTTCGAGCTGCTGCGCGAAAACGCATTCGGCTACGGCGGCGAAGGGCCGGTCTTCGAGAAGACCGACGCCGACGCCGGACTCGCCCTCGGAGACATCGGGCTGTTCGATCTGCTGACCGCCTTCAAGGAGGTGCTGGCCCGCGCACCGGAATTCGAGTTGGGGACGCTCAAAGGCGCAACCTGGAGCGTCCCGGACAAGATGCGCATGCTCGTGACGCGGACAAGTACGGAAGGACACGTCTCCTTCCTCTCGCTGTTCACGGAAGAGACCCCTCGCGGCGAAGTCATCGTCACGTTCCTCGCCCTCCTGGAACTGCTCCGTATGCACCGCATCCAGGTGCAGCAGACCGATTCCTTCCAGGATATCACGATCCTTCCGGGCGACCTCGCGGAAGCCTCGCAACCGCTCAACACCGATGGAGTAGACTCGTATGGACAATGAGGTGAAACTGCCCGGCGCGAAAAGCCTGCAACAGGTTGTCGGCGCCCTGCTGTTCGGTTCCGACCATCCGCTCACGGCGGAAGAAATACGCACCTGCCTGAAAAACGTCGCCAAGGAAGACACCACGGAAGACGCGACGGTCAAGCTTTTCGGGAGCCTCCCGTTGAAGGAGATCAAAGAGGCGCTGGACGCCATGCAGAAACAGCTGAAGGGCTTGAACATCGGTTTCGAGCTGCAGTCCACCAGTTCCGGCTACCGGTTCCAGACCGAACCCGCCGCCGGGCGCTGGGTGCGCAACCTCCTGAAGATGGACCGCCCCAACCGCCTCTCCCACCCCGCGCTGGAGACCCTGGCCATCGTCGCCTACCGCCAGCCGATCGCAAAATCCGAGATTGAAGGGATTCGCGGCGTCGATACCGGCCACATTCTGAAGACGCTCATGGAGCTTCACCTCGTCCGCATCGTCGGGCGCAGCGAACTCCCCGGACGTCCTTTCCTCTACGGCACGACGGCAACCTTCCTCGACCATTTCGGCTTGAGCACGCTCAAAGAGTTGAACGACCTCGATCCGACCCTCCAGCGTTCCAAACCCTCCGAACGCAAAGCCCTCCACACCAAAAAGAAAAAAGAACCGGAAGAGACCGCCGAAACGGAACAGCCCCCCGCCGAAGGCGAGACGACACCCGCCGAGCCGGCCCCTGTCCCGGAAGAAGAACCCCTCGAAGAAACGGACGACATCGAAACCGACGCCCCGGTCACCTCCGTGCGTAACGACAACGCCCTCCAGGAAATCCTCGGCGAAGAAGACGAAGAAGAAGAGGAATTCGACGAAGAGGACGACGAGGACGAATTCGACGACGAAGACGAAGAAGACGACGAGGACGAGGAGTAACACCGACAGCTACCGACTGCCACCGACGGCTATCGACTGCCATCGACCGCAATCGACAGCCACCGACGGCCACCGACCGCTATCGACCGCTATCGACCGCTATCGACCGCTATCGACAGCCACCGACAGCCACCGACCGCAGCTTGCCGCCCGCGAGGCGGGTGGCGAGTTACGGTCGAAAGCGGTTTGCGGATATCCTTGCCCAGCCCGTATGTAGGCGTGAAACGCGCAACCTGACTTCCCTGAAATCATACGGCAACGCCTTCCTGTCCGCTATTCGGCGGGGGATTGGACGGGACGGATAGACAGCCCGCTTTCGCGGTCATGCTCCCTCGCTTCGTTGTCCCCCATAAAGCCCGCCACCCGCGCTTCGCACGGGAATGTAAATGAGGATAACTTTGATGGAGCACAACGACATCGAACAGACGACATCGACGCCCGCTGGCGCGGAC
>JAGAEL010000174.1 GCA_017613085.1 Kiritimatiellia bacterium
CTTTGATCGCAGAATACCCGATCAAAAGAAAAATCGCGACAATCAGGAAACCGTCCAACAGTCCCCAGAAAATTCCGCTTTTTCCTCTTTCGTTCGTCATTTTTTCACCTCGCCTTGTTTTGAAGCTTATTTAATGCCAATGGTCTACCTTTCGTATGCGAACATTTGTAAAAGCGACAATTTGACATATTTTATCCCGATTTCGAACGCGGCAAAATTTCACATTGTGGGCAATATGTCACAGGTGCGAACGTTTGTTACACTTGGAATGAAAATGAAACGGATTTCGCACAAGTGGCGTCTGGAATGGTTTCTGTTGGCGGCCTTGTTTTCGGCAGCCCTTGCGGGCGGCATCGCGCTTGCCGCGTTGAAACGGGAACACGAACGCCGGGCGCGGATTGCCGCGACAGAAGCTGTGCTGGAAAAGGGAGATGCCTTGATGGACACCTTGTGCGGCCCGGCTTTAAAAGGGTTGACGGTAACGCCTTCCACGGAGTTGTGGCGTTCTTTTTCGGCGCGTGTCGATAGCGCGTTTTCCGTCCGCCGCGATGTCCAGTCGCTTTCTGTTTCAAAGAACGGAACTACGCTGTTTCAACGCCAGTCCGGAGGACTTCTCCACGACCGTTCCGCTTCTTCCGAAGCCCCTGTTTCCGCCGGATCGGGAACGACGGAAATCGAGCAGGGTGCGCTCGATTCGGGCGGCGTCAAAGTGCCTGTTTTCGTGCTTACCCGCCGGTTTGCCCTTCCTGACGGAGAACTCGTTGTGGAGGCGACGTTTAAACGCGATGCCGTCGGCGCGGAGGAAAAAACAGCCCGTAAACTCGTCTCTTCTCTTTTTTTCTTTTCTTTTGCCGTCCTCGTCATCGCGTTCTCCGCCTGTGCGCTGGTTCTTTCCGTTGCCGTCATCCGCGAACGCCGGCGTGAAGAACGCGAACGTCAGGAAGAACACCTTGCCTTTTCAGGCGTTCTGGCGAACGGTATCCTTCATGATTTTCGAAACCCGATGTCCTCCGTCCGTCTGGACGCGCAGATGCTCGGTCGTGAAATGCGAAGGGAAGAAGGATTCCGCGAAGCCCGCGTGAAAGAACTTTCCGAGCGGATCGCCCGCACAATGGAACGTATGGACAAGGTTTTTACGGAATTTCTGTTTCTTGCGAAACCTTCAGATGCCGAAGCGGAATCCGTCAACCTTGTCGAAGCGGTTCAGGAGTGTCTGGACACTTTGACCCCGCGTTTGGAACAGGCGGGCTTGTCCGCCGTGTTTGAACCTCCCCCTACCCCTGTCTTCGTCCGCGCCCACGCCGCCCCCTTTCGCAGGGCCTTGACCAATGTCCTCGTAAACGCCACCCAGTTCGCGAATCGCGGTTCGTCCATTCTCGTTTCACTCGAAACAAAACGTGGAAAAGCCGTCCTGGACGTCCACAACGAAGGACCTTCCATTGAACCGAAAATGCGCGAAAAAATCTTCGATATGTTCGTGACCGGCCGACCGGAGGGTACCGGTCTCGGTCTCTTTCTGGCACGGACGGCGATTGAACGTTGCGGAGGTTCCATCCGCGTGGCGGATTCCCCTTCCGGAACGACGTTCCGAATCACGCTTGACCTTTTCAACAACAGCCAAACCTCAGACGAGGTTCAACAGACGAGGTAAAAAATGACGATTTTGATCATCGAAGACGACGCGGACAACCTTCGTTCCGTTTCTGAAGTCGCGGAGGACGCCGGTTTTGAAACCAGACAGGCCGCGACAGGGCTTGCCGGTGTCGAAGAATTTCAAAAGAAAACGCCGGATGTCGTCTTGACCGACCTCGCCCTTCCCGACATTGACGGAATCCAGGTGCTACGCCGTCTCCATAAGCTCGACCCTTCCGTCCCCGTCCTGATCATGACCGCGTACGGTTCGGTCGAATCCGGTGTACGGGCGATGCACGAAGGCGCCTACGACTACGTTACGAAACCCCTGGATCTCGACGATATCCAGTCCAAACTCCGCCGGGCCTGTGAAACTTCGCGCCTCCGCCGTCAGGTGGATACCCTTTCCGCAGCCGCGCGCGATAAATACACCTCTTCAACCATCATCGCGCAGGCTAGCTCCATGAAAGCCGTCATCGCGCAGGTTGACGCGCTTGCCGACACGATGGCGACCATTCTGATTCGCGGCGAAAGCGGCACGGGCAAGGAACTTGTCGCACGTGCGCTCCACGTAGATTCGCGGCGAAGCGGCGGCCCGTTCGTCGCCGTCAACTGCGGGGCTTTTGCAGAAAACCTCCTTGAATCCGAACTTTTCGGCCATGAAAAAGGGGCTTTTACCGGTGCGGTCGGAATGTACAAGGGTGCGTTCGAACGGGCGGACGGAGGAACGCTTTTCCTCGACGAAATCGGGGATGCCCCCGCCGCCGTCCAAGTGAAACTCCTCCGCGCACTCGAAGAGAAGGAAATACGGCGCGTCGGCGGAAAAGAAGTGTTCCATGTCAATGTCCGCCTCGTCTCCGCAACCAATAAAGATCTGGAAAAAATGGTCAATGACGGAACATTCCGGGAAGACCTTTTCTACCGGTTGAACGTCGTTTCCATCCGGATTCCGCCGCTGCGGGAACGGATCGCGGATATCCGCCCCTTGGCCGATCGTTTCATCGCGCGGAGCGCGGCGGAAAACGGAAAGGTTATCAATGCGGTCAAACCAGGTTTCTATGAACGGCTGGAATCGTACAACTGGCCGGGAAACGTCCGCCAGCTTCGCAACATCGTGGAATCTGCCGTGCTTCTCTCACCCGGAGGGATTCTTACGGAATCTTCTGTCGTTCTCCCCGGTATGTCCCCTGCCCCGTCGAGTTCCCTTTCGCCTTCGGAGGGTTTTTCCATACCGAAGGATATGACGCTGGAAGAGGTTGAACGAACCGTCCTTGAAAACCGTCTCCGCCAGAATAACGGGAACCGTACCGTCACCGCCGAGCAACTTGGCCTTTCCCGCCGTACCATCCAGCGCAAGATCAAGGAACACGGTTTACCCTATTGATAGGATACTGTATTAAATTTAAAAGAGTAACAGTAATAGAGAGGGGCAAGGGCTGTTGATAAGCGCGTTAAATACGTCATTTTCTAGAAGTTGACGTGAAGGAAAATCTGTGTATGGATTTGAACAGGAAATGTAAATCCTGTAAATAGAAACGAAGGCAACGCAAGGTGTGAAGATAACTCCGTTTTCTTCGACATTCGTTTCACAACTTTTCATGCCGTTTTTTACAAGTTTTAAACACCGTTGAAAAATGTAAAAGAAGTCTTAAAAGGACTTGTAGATAACTAGAAGATAAAGTTTGATAGTTTGTTCATAGAATCTGGAAAATTTCAATTATGATAAACGTAACTCATTGAAAATCAATAAGTTACATATACTTATCATCATTCTGTCGAAAACTTTTAACACATCTTTTTGAACTTTTAGACTGTTGATAAGTAAATTTGTAAAACGAGTATCTTGCTCGTTTAAAAGGGAACGGGCGAACGAGCAAGATGCTCGTTTTACTGTTTTCTTTCTCTTTCCAGTATGCTATATTTTTTCCGTTCAACGATGAGGGTAGGAGTGATTTTTGTTCGTTCTCCTCCTCTCATACGCACTTGAGGAAGCTGTTGAGGAAAGAGGCGTAGTATGGATTCAGAATGGTCGGTTCTCGTTGTCGGAGGAGGGCATGCCGGTGTTGAAGCGGCATTGGCCTCCGCCCGGATGGGATGCCCTACTCTACTGGTTTCAGGCGATACTTCCCGTATTGCCATGATGCCCTGTAATCCTTCGATCGGTGGATTGGCAAAGTCGCATTTGGTTTACGAACTCGATGCCCTCGGCGGTGAAATGGGACGTAATGCGGATGTTTGCGGTATACAGTTTAAGACACTCAATAAAAGTAGAGGTCCGGCCGTATGGGCAACCCGTGTGCAGTGCGATAAAAAACGTTACGCCTTGCGTATGCAAAAAGTACTTGAAATGACATCGAACCTTACAATCCTTGAAGATACGGTTACAAAAATCGTGGTAGGAGAAGTAGACGGAAAAAAGAGTGTGAAAGGTGTAGAAACACAGAGGCATGGATACCTTTCATGTAAATCTGTAATTCTTACGACTGGAACCGCTTTAAAAGGAATGGAATACATTGGACATCGCGGAATTCAAGGAGGCGGGGACGGCCGCCCCTCAGCATTTGAACTTTCAGCCTCTCTGGAGCAACTAGGATTTACGTTAATGAGGTTTAAGACAGGAACCCCGCCTCGTCTCTATCGAGAATCAATCGATTTTGAAAAAACCGTGATTCAACCTGGAGATCAACCATCTCCGTTCTTTTCACTTTCAACATTGTTCCACGTGGAACAATGCTCAAGAACGGACAAAAATGGTTTTAAAGAGGTTACTTCTTCAAAAGAAATGTTCCACGTGGAACATTTTAATACATTGCTAGTTGAAAAGGTTGATCAGTTTCCGTGCTTTCTAACCCATACAAATGAAAAGACACATCAAATTATTCGTTCAAATCTTGAAAAAAGTGCGTTGTATGGAGGAGATATTGAAGGTACCGGGGTTCGATATTGTCCATCCATTGAGGATAAGATTGTAAAATTTACCTCCGCAACCCAACATCACGTCATGTTGGAACCGGAAGGTATTGAAAATACAGATTATATCTATCCAAATGGACTTTCGAACAGTTTACCTGAAGAAATACAACGTGAACTTGTTCATAGTATAGCGGGGTTAGAACGAGCTGAGTTTGCAAAATTTGCATACGCGATTGAGTACGATGGAATTGATGCGCGTGAATTGTTTGCCACGCTTGAATCAAAACGAATAGAAGGGTTGTATTTTGCGGGTCAAGTGAATGGAACAACCGGGTATGAAGAGGCCGCTGCACAGGGATTTATGGCTGGTGCAAATGCAGCCTTAAAGATACAGGGACGCGAACCGTTGATTTTGAGCCGTCAACAGGCGTATATTGGTGTGCTTATCGATGATTTGATTACAAAAGGCACGAATGAACCATACCGTATGTTTACCTCCCGTGCCGAGAGAAGGTTGATTTTAAGGCAGGACAACGCGGGTGAAAGGCTTCTTGAAGCGTCTGATCGTCTAAAAATCCTTTCAGAATCGATTCGTGCGCGTATTCATCGCAAAAAAGAGGAAACCGAACAGATGATTCGTCTTTTTGATGAAGTGAAGGTGAAAAACAAGAGTCTTTCTTCCGTCCTTGCCCGGCCCGAAACAACGTTTGAGGAGGTAAAAGATCTTTTAAAGGAAGAAAAAGGGATTGATTTTCCGTGTTTGCTACCGGAATCGGAAGAACAGGTGGAAATTCGGATTAAATACAGGGGATATATCGAACAGGAAGAAAAAGAGGCGGCTCGTGCCAAGCGTGAGGAAGAGGTAAAGATTCCGGACTGGCTTGATTATGATAAAATAACTGCTCTTCGCTTTGAATCCCGCGAAAAACTGAAACTCGTACGCCCGGAAAATCTAGGTCAAGCCAGTCGTATTTCAGGTGTCAATCCAGCCGATATCGCCATACTTTCCCTTTGGATACATCGTGGAAAAGGATAGTATGATCTAGTATTTCCATACTTGCCTAAAATGCTTGTTTCGTGTATGTTTATAAACGAAATGACGATGAAATCAATAGAACCCTTTAGTGTAAGCGGAAAAATCGTGGATGTCGAACGCGACTGTACGATCGGTGTCCGTATTAGTATTTCAAGCGAAGGAAAAATCGCGGCGGTTGACGAAATCGACGATCCTGATTCCGGTTATCTTTTCCCTGGATTCGTTGATTCCCATGTACATATTGAAAGTTCCATGCTGAATCCGGTTTCGTTCGCCTATGCGGCGGTCCGCCATGGAACGCTCGGCGTACTCGCCGACCCCCATGAAATTGCGAACGTGCTTGGAAAATCGGGTGTTCAAAAGATGATTGAACTCGCAGGGGAAACCCCGTTCGTATTCGGTTTCGGTGTTCCTTCCTGCGTACCGGCTACTGAAAACGAGAAGGGTGGGGGAGAGCTGAACGCGGATGATGTTGAAAAAATGTTAAAATGGGAGGGCGTTACCCATCTTTCCGAAGTGATGGATGTAAACGCCGTCCTTGAAAAAAACGAAAAAATAATAAATAAAATAAATGCCGCGAAAGAAGCGGGAAAACCGATTGACGGACATGCGCCCGGATTGACGGGGGCAGCGTTGCGATCCTATATCGCTTCAGGTATTTCGACCGACCATGAATCTGTTTCGGTCGAGGAAGCAATCGAGAAAATACGCAGTGGTATGGTTGTCCAGATTCGTAACGGGTCTGCCGCAAGGTTGTCCGAAGCGTTGCTTCCGCTAATCAGCCGCTACGGCAGGATGTGCATGTTTTGCAGCGATGACAAACATCCGGACGATTTGCTGGAATCGCATATCAATTTCCTGGCGGCGAAAGCCTACCGAAACGGCGTGTCCCTCTCGTCCATCATACAGGCGGCATGTATCAACCCTGTCCGCCACTACGGTCTTCCGCTTGGATTGTTGAGGGTAGGGGATTCCGCCGATTTTCAGAAAGTGGAAGATCTTCGCACCTTTGAGCCGTCCTGTGTCTGGTTACGCGGACGCGAGGTCTACCGTGACGGGGAAACCTTCCTTCCGGAAACGGCGTCGGAAGAGGTTTCGGAAAACCAGTTTGAAGCGGTACCGATTACCAGGCGGGTACTTTCCGTTCCCGCAGTCGAGGGGATGAAGGGTATCCACGTTATCGGTGTCCGCGATGGTATCCTTCTCACAACGAACCTTTCCGAAAAACCGGCGATTGTGGACGGGGAAATCGTGAGCGACATCGAGCGCGACATTTTGAAGATCGTCGTGATGAACCGGTATCGTATGGACGCGAAACCGGCGGTTGCGTTTGTGAAAGGATTCGGGTTGAAACGGGGCGCGCTCGCCTCGTCCGTCTGCCACGATGCGCATAACCTGATCGCGGTCGGAACGAACGACGAAGCCATCACGGCGGCACTCAATCAGATTATCTGGATGAAAGGCGGGCTGACGGTCGCCGACAGCAACCGGAAAATCATCACTTCGCTTCCGCTTCCTTTCGGCGGATTGATGTCGAACGAACGTCCTTCCGTCGTCGCTCGTAGGTACAAAGATTGCGACAAACTGGCGAAAATGTTCGGATCGCCGTTGAGTGCGCCGTTCACGACGCTTTCGTTTATGGCGCTTCCCGTTATTCCTGACGTGAAAATGACCTCGCGCGGCCTCTTTGACGTGCGTCAAAACCAGTTTATCGGCCTCCGTAGCGAATAAAATAGCGCTCATCACATTTTTCGATGGAATAATGTGAAAATCAACCACATTTTTCGATGGAATAATGTGAAAATGTTTGTTACAATAGGACGTAGAAAGGAACGGATATGCAACGGGACGTATTTCAGGAAATCATCGAATGGAACGCAAGCCGCAAACGTAAACCCCTCATTCTGATGGGTGCGAGACAGGTCGGAAAGACCTGGCTTATGGATACGTTTGCCGAAGAGTTCTACCCGGATGCGTATGTAAAAGTCGATTTGCAGAGGGATGACCGGCTTAGGAGGAGCATAGACGAGACGAATATCGACCCCGGATCGATCCTTGAATTGATACAGGCGGCGACGGGGAAACCTGTTGTGCCGGGGAAGACCCTTCTTATCATGGATGAGATACAGGAATCCCACAAGGCTCTCAATTCCCTCAAGTATTTCAATCAGGAAATGCCCGAACTCGCCATTATGGTCGCAGGTTCGCTCCTTGGACTCGCGATGGGGAAGTCGGATGAATCCCGGAAGCGTAAAGAGCATGGATCATTCCCTGTCGGAAAGGTTAGCTTCCTGGATGTACATCCGATGTCCTTTTCCGAATTTGTCCGCGCCGTGGACAATCCCTTCCGGTTCAAGGTACTGGCTACAAACGATATGCCACGGATGGATACAATGCAGGAAGACTTCAAGACGCTTCTTCGCAAATATTTTTTTGTTGGAGGAATGCCGGAGGCGGTGGCCGATTTCGCCGAAACGGGCGATTATGCGGCGGTGCGCAGAACCCAGGAGGAAATACTAGCCGCATACGATGCAGATTTCGTTAAACACGCATCAGCTGAAATCCTTCCCAAAATCAGGCTGCTTTGGAACAACATTCCCGCGCAACTTGCAAAGGAAAACAAGAAATTCATTTACACGGCACTCAAAAACGGGGCACGTGCGCGCGAATACGAAGCCGCCCTAAACTGGTTGGACGATGCCGGGATGCTTCAGCAGGTTTTTCGGATTTCGACGCCGCGTTTACCCCTTATTTCCTATCAGGATTTCTCAGCGTTTAAACTTTATATGCATGATATAGGACTACTTTGCGCCATGGCCGGTGTGTCGTCCTCCATGATGATCGACGGTAACGCACTTTTCACAAACTTTAAAGGCGCATTTGCGGAACAGTTCGTCCTTCAAGAACTTGTAGCCGAAGGAATTACACCATACTACTGGACGTCTGATTCCGGTAATGCGGAAATCGAATTCCTTGTACAGGGAGAAAATGCCGTATTCCCAATTGAAGTAAAAGCCGGTATCAATACAAAGGCGAAAAGTCTCAAGGTGTACAGGGAACGTTTCAATCCGCCGTTTGCGATTCGGACGTCGCTCCAGCCGTACCACGACGGAGAAACGATAAAGGATATCCCACTCTACGCATTTGGACTTCAAATCAAAAAAAGGATAACTCTCGACAACGGAGGAGGAGAACTTTTGTAACCTAGCGCCGCATGGTGCGTAACCAGAACGGGAATGGTGTCAAAAAGGACAAGAATGATGAATGCAGAAGAACAAATCGTTCATGACAAATTAAATCGCTACAGTGAGTATGGGCGGGCTTCCTTGGGATATGCCGGTATTGTTCTAAGCGATAGCCGTGAGAATTTCCAATATCCCGAAGAAGTCCGGCTCGAAGCTTTCGAGCAAAAATACGAATTCCGTTTTTCCGATACGGTACGGCAGTTTCTTTTAGAGCAATTACATCGGACGCGCGGAGAACGGTTAAGGTGTATCTATGCCAATCATAATCCTCACGACTTGGTTCATCAGGTTCAGGAGCTTATTTGGGATATGTATCAGGCAAATGCCCCTGAAACCCTCTGTTGAATGTCTCACGCCGAGGCACGGAGGCGGGAGGGCGCGTGTCCCCACGCGCCGTATCGGGAGGGGCGCGCCCCTCCCGGGGGATTTTCGCCACCTTTGTGCTCTTTGTGGCTAGAACCACAGACCAACACAGACGCGCCGCGCTTACGCTTGCGCCATTCGGAATCAAGGCGAGCGTTAGCGAAGCCTGTCCGTGTCCGTCCGTGGTTAATAAAAATGTCAACGTGTCAGACCGCTAGTGGTTTGGCACATTGTTGCCGCCATCAAACGACCTTGAACCCCAAGCCGCGAAGTTTCGCCGCAAGCCGCGCCGACCCGTTTTTCAGGCGGACTTCCGTCGCGTCGAACTGGCGTCGCATCGGGTATGTCGAACGGAGCTTGTCGAACGCTTTCGCGCGTTCTCCCTCCGGGAGGCCGCGGATGTCCTGAAATCTGCGGTGATCGGCTTCGATGTCGTAGACGGAAAGGACGAGGGGGCGTAGCAACGCCTCTTCCGCTGTCTCCGTACCCGCGCCTTTCCCGTCGAGTTCCCAGTAGGGGACGGGTGGGGGCGGCAGGATGAAGGGTTCTTCCGCCTCTACGCCCAGGAAGGAACACGCGCTCCGGTAGACGGCGGCCGTCCCGTTTACCTTTCCTTCGTAGGCGTGACCCGCGATATGCGGCGTCGTGAGATCCGCCCGTGCGGCCAGATCTGTCCGGAACGAGGGTTCTCCCTCCCAGCAGTCGATCACCGTGTGTGCGACCGTGCCGTTGTCGAGCGACGCAAGGAGCGAATCGGTGTCCAGTACCGGCCCGCGCGCCGCGTTGATCAGGATGACGCCGCGTTTCAGTTTCGCGAACGCGGCCGCGTCGAGCAGATGGTACGTCGCATCGCTCCCCTCGTCGGTCAACGGTACGTGCAGCGTGACGATGTCCGCTTCTTCCAGGACCCGTTCCAGCGGAACGTACCGTTCCGCCTCCGGATCGCCCGCTTCCGCCAGCCTCCTGCGCACGGGCGGATCGTTCCGCAGCACGCGTAGCCCGAGCGCGGAAAGGTGACGGCAGACGCGGGTTCCGACATTCCCGACGCCGACGACGCCCGCCGTCTTCCCCGCCAGCGTGAATCCCTCCTTCCCGGAAAGACGGAACAGCGCGGCGGTGATGTAGTTCGCGACGCTTTCCGCGTTGCAGCCCGGCGCGGAACACCAGGGAATCCCGCGCCGTTCCAGGTAGGGGATGTCGATATGGTCCGTCCCGATGACCGAGGAACCGTAGAAACGGATGTGGCTGCCGTCCAGCAGTTCCGGTCCGACTTTCGTGGTCGAGCGGGTGAAAAGCAAGTCCGCGTCGCGCACGTCTTCCGCCCCGATCTGGCGTCCGGGTTTGAGCGTGACCCGTCCGAGACGGCTGAAAGCCTCACGTGCGTAGGGCATGTTCTGGTCGCAAAGAATGTTCATCGTCATCCTCAAAAGACAAGGCTCGTTTTTTTGTATTCACGAAGGGAAAGAAGCAACTCCCCGCCGTCCAGCCCGGCTTCGCGCGAAAGACGCTCGAAGAGGCGTTGCGTGGATGCGTAGTCGCCCGTGTGGATCATCGCGTAGAGGCGGAAGGGGAAGGCCGCCGAGCGTGGGCGTTCGTAACAGTGCGTGACCTCCGGGAACGCGGCGAGCCGCCGTCCCGCCTCCGCCACCTTTTCCGGGGGAAGATCCCAGCAGCACATCCCGTTCGCGTGGTATCCGGCCTCGCGGTGGCGGAGGATGAGGGCCACGCGGCGCAGGATGCCCCGTTCTTTCCACGCCCGCAACCGCGCAAGCACATCGGGCGTGGAACCGCCGGCGGCTTCCGCCGCGACGGCGTAGAAATCGCGGACAAGCGGCATACTGCCCTGCATGGAACGGATGAGCGCAAGGTCGCTCTCCGTCGGAAGCGTCACGGCGGCACCGTCGTCCTCTCCCGCCGGTGAAGGGGCGGATTCCGTCGTCTCGTCCCGTTCGCGTGTGCGGAGGTCGAAAACGACGTCGATTTTGAACCGGCGGAGGGCGGGGAACGGCAGGATTTCCACGCCGCCGAATCCGCGCCGAAGCGCGTCAAGTTCGCGTTCGAACGTTGCGGCGGGCGCCGCCAGCGTGAACCAGAGGTTGGGGTAGGGGGAACCCTCGCCGTCCGGCAGGGATCCGGCGGGGACGCGCGTGTAGCAGTGCGTGACGCCGGGGCAGTCGCAAGCCGCCTGTGCCGCGCGTTCCAAGGCCTCCCCATGCGCAGTCGCGGCGCAGAGGACGCTCCGCCAGCCGAGACGGCGCGCGTCGAAAATACCGCCGACACGCCGGAGAAGCCCCTCCTCGCGGAGTCTCGCCAGCAACGAGAGAATGTCGTCCTCGGACATTCCCGCCGCCGCTCCGAGTTCGGCGAAAGGCCGTTCCGAGAGCGGAATCCCGCGTTGAAGCGCGGTAATCGCGGCAAGCTCCTTTTCCTCCAAACCGTACACGTCCATCCCCTTTCCCATAGAAAAAGTACGGGGACAATCTACCAAAGAATCCCCGGCTGGGACAGACAAAAATGAAACATGGAAATTTGTTGGGCGCATCCGCGAATCGTGCCAAAGCGGCAAAAACGGGACTAGTAAAAAAATAAACCACAAATTGACACAAATCGACACAAATTGGTGACCCGGCCACTTCAGATTGGCGCAAGCGTAAGCGCGGCGTGTCCGTGTTGGTCTGTGGTTCGTTTGTTAACCGAAGATAACCTTACTTTATGTTGTCCCTTGTTGTCCTTGTTGTCGTTTTCACATTTCGGACGCGACGGGGAAATGATCTCACGCAAGACGCAGAGGCACAGAGCGGAGGGAAGAGCGGGAGGGACGGGCTTCGTCCCGTCCGTTTTCGTATTTGTGTGGTTTATGTCCACGCGAGAACGGACACTCAATCTACTTTTTCTTTTTTACGTCTTCCCAGATTGCCCTCTGCACGTCGTTGGTCGGGGCGGGCGCCCACCCCTCCCGGACAGCCTGATCGTATGTTGTTTTCCTAGCACTAGCAAGCCCGATATACGGAAGGGAATAGGCGATTTGTGTCAGGGAGTATGGGGAAATGGCCTTGCCCTTCATGTTGTCTAAGTCGGCAATGGAGTAAATCGGTTGCATCGCACTGAACGGGACTTGTAATGAAAAAATCCCTCCGAGTAGTTCAGTTCCCACGCGACTCAAGAGTTTTTCTGCCCGATCCAGAAGTATACGCCGTTCAGGATTTCCATCCGAGATCTGAGCCGTATTGAGGACGCCCCACTTTGCTTCGGGCGCGACAAGTGTCATTGGAAACGTCGGATCGTTGATGATAAAAATCGCGACGACCGCCTCTCCTTTTGCCTTGTTCGCGTTTCGGACATCGAAGTTCCCTGTCATTTGACGATGTTCAAAACGGAGTTTAAAGAACCCGTTGGACGGCAGAAAGAATCTTGCTATATCTTCCCGCGAAACCTTCGACTGGTAATCGTATAGCGCCACGATTCCTTGGGCAGGACTTTCCACAAAACCTCCGAATTCTTCGGCTGTATTCCCGTCTGCCCTTGCGGCGGAGAATATCACCGATTGTGACAGGGTTACTGCGAATACGATGAGGGATATAGTAGTGGTGTTTGTCATCTTGTTCATGGTTTTGTTACCCCATCCGCTAGTTCTTCTTTCTGGACATCGGTAAGTTCGACCGGGTTGATCCCTTCTTGTTCCAATTGCCGGTTGACCTCTTCGATGAAGAGTACAGCCTGTGTAGCATCGCCAAACCGAATCACCTCCTGGATGGCAACAGACGCGACATCCTTCTTTTGGTGAGCAAGCGTAAGCTCGTTAAGGTAATGGTCTAGGAAATCCTGTACCGTCCCTCCCTCCGCAAGATATTCCTTCAGGACGGTTTTCGCGTTGTCCACAATTTTCTTCCGTTCTGCGACGGTTTCGTCATCGTCGTCTCCCGGTTCATTGACGGTGTCCAGAATTTCCCCGATTCTGGACAGTTCGGCGGGGGGAATGGGCGGCAAGGGGGGCGGGGGGATGTCGCCCACCTTTGTGAAAAACACCCAATCGAGCAACTGTTCCGTTCCTGTCCGATACATCGCGGGTTCGGTTTTGCAGTTTTCAAGGAAATTTTTGAGACGTCCGTCCGTGGCTTTTCGCCTCTCGTAACGCATCTTCCGTAACCATACGGAACGGGCTTGCTCGTCCATTCCGGGCGGTTCGGGCGGGGGAATCCACGCCGACGCCTTTGCAACAGGGGCGGATGGAGGCAACGTTTCGACACTCTGCGTGGAAACTTGCAAGGATTCGCCGTATGTCGCCCCCTTCGGCGGTCGCGTGATCGGAGGCGAAAAACGCGGCGGCTTCACATACGAAGCTTTTTTGTTCGAGTTGCTGCCCGCCTCCCCTGTCCCAGCATTCCTTTCGCGTGGCAGGAAAAACCATACGCCACAGACGGCAGACAATGAAACAACAAGAGCGGCGTACCATACCCCTTTCGGCCCCCGTCCTGTTGAACGGCGCGACGATTCGATGTTCCTCGTCGCAGGGGCGATGTGGATAATACTCATGATGCCGCGCTTCTTCAGCTCGGCGAAGGCGGTATCCCGTGAATCCGCACAGAGTGTCATTTTGCGGGGGTGCCCGCCCTGATCCCTGAATGTCACATCCCAGTTCACCGTTCCCCCCTATCGAAGAAAAGCCCGTCCGTGAGACACGGGCGGGCTTTTCTCGTTTGAATGTCTCTCCGTACTAGGCGCGTTTACGCTTCAGACCGAAAGCGGTCGCTCCGAGAAGCAGCAACGCAACCGAGCAGGGTTCGGGGACGGTCGTCCAGCCCGAAGGACCGCCAAGCCCTTGCGTATAGAATCCTCCGAAGTCAACAGCCGCACTGCCGAGCGCCGGCTGGGCGCCAGCCGTTTGAACATTCGACATGATGATATACGCCGGATCCACCCCCGTCGCGGTTGTGGCTGTATCTCCGTCGTAGTACCCCGTGGCGAGAACGACGGCGTACATATTCTTGCCTTCGTAGTCGGTCGTCGAATTGTACGTTCCAGAGAATGCCCCCGTGTTAGATCCTAACTCGGCAGAACTCACCGCCTTCGAGACCCACCCGTCAGAGACGAACGTACCGCCAGAAACCGCAGCATTCAGATTTGCCGCAGTAACCTCGTTCACGTCGACGATGAACAGGTAGGCGGTTCCCGCCGCGTAGTTCTCACTATCCGGATCCCCCCAGTCCTGATAGATTTCACTACCAGACCAGGCGTAGGATGCAGCCTGCACAGTCGCGGCAAGCGCGAACGCACAAAACGCTATCAGTTGTTTTTTCATTTTCGTGTTCCTTTGTTTTCCCCGTGTCGCACCATGCGGCACGGGAAATGGTTTCATTATTCCGCACTCGTCGGCAAGGCGGAGGGGAATACAAGCGAGATGCCGGCGGTCGGTGAGAATACCCACAACCCTTCACCGGGAGCGAGCGTCACGTCGGCAGGCGTGGTAACACCGCTGGCATACCAGCCATGGAAATTGACCGTCTGCTTACCCGCCTTGAACGAACCGTCGCGCCAATAGAGGATGGCCCCATCGGTTGCGCCCGCCGGAGTTAACTTTTGGAGGTAGATGCAATCTGTCGTGTTGACCGTCGCACCGTTCGGGACGGTATATCCTTCTGCGGCATGCGGCTCGACATCCTGAAGGTCGATTGTGGTCGGCTGGGGGTTGCCGACGGCGGTGTTATTCTGGTTGAGCGCCATATAGACATCGCCGGCCGGAACCTCGCCGCTCATCGTGAACGAACAGACGGCTCCCGCGGGGACGTACAACCAAACGGCCTGTCCGGAAGTGAGCGTCACGTCGGCGGGTGTGGTGACTCCGCTAGCGTACCAGCCGTGGAAATTGACAGTCTGCTTGCCCGCCTTGAACGAACCGTCGCGCCAATAGAGAATTGCTCCATCGGTCGCACCCGCCGCCGTCAACTTTTGGAGGTAGATGCAATCCGTCGTGTTGACCGTCGCACCGTTCGGAACGGACGTACCCGTCGGGATAATGTTCTGGACACTGTACGACCCGGTTCCGGGGGTAGCGGCCTGGGTGCCGATGTCTGCGAACATCGCACCAATCATCTTATTCCCACCCGCCACATCGTTTTCAGGGGTCATGTACCCGACGATGTTGGAGCTGCTGACGCCTGCGCCAAAGGCGGCGGCCGCGGCCAGGGCCGCAAATGCAGTTAAAACTCTCTTATTCCTAACGCTATTTCTTTGTAACCCATTGCGGGGTAATGGGTTATGAGTCAAAAACCGGAAGCCTTGTATGCAGTTGTATGCAATCGCATACCTAACTGATTGATAGACAATGGGTTAACGATACTTTGGCCGCATCTTCGCTTGCCGCCGGACTGTTCGTGTGAAGAGGTTACCGCCCGCTTTTTGCCCGAAAAGGGCAAAACGGCAAATATTGGTTAACGGACCGCGGGGGCGGGAAGAGGCCCGGGAAGCACACGGTGAAAGTCATGGGGGCTGCCGTGTTCCCGTGGGCGGCGTTGGCCGCGAACAAATCCGTGTGAGCCACTTGCAAAACCTCGCGATTGCGGACGCGACGAAGCGCGTCCCTCCCTTTGCGACCTTTGTGTTCTTTGCGGCAAAAAAAATACAGTCCTGAACGGGCAAGCTGCCCGTTCTACCGCGATGCGGACGCGGCGAAGCGCGTCCCTCCCCCTGTTCGCCGTCGTGAGGTGTTTGCACGATTCGCGGATGCCCCGTTTCCAGCCGAAATATGGTACTTGACTTGCGGGGGGGGATATGCTATCGTGGTGTTTTTAGGGCGGGATTGTGTCGCCTGAATGGTCGGTGCGGAATCCCCGTCAATTTTTGGTTGCGGTAAAAAGGACGAGTACATGAACCTGAACAAACGGATAGCAATCGCGGCGGTCGCGGCAAGCGCGATGGCGGCGCATGGGCGCTCGCTCATCCACTACTTCGACTTCGACACGTTGAACGGCAGTGGCCTTGCGTACACGGACGTTGACAAGGGCACGTCCCCGGCAGACTTCACGCTCAAGCAGAACGGGACGGCATACGCGCCGTACACGTCCGGTGCGCTTGGGTCTGATCATGCGTTCTATTCCAGTTCCAAAACTTCAATCTGGCTCGGCGACGGTTCCGCCTCGCTCGGCTGTGGCACGACCCAGGGCTTTACCATCTCGTTCTGGTGCAAACCTTCTGCCTCGCACGAAGCATGGTCGGACTTCTTCGGTTTCCGTGTAGGCGGCATAAGTTACCGTTTTGAGTACTCCACAGCCAACAGTTCCGCGTTCACCCTCTACTCGTCCACATCAGATCTGCTGAGTCCTGATACAGGAGAATTCTTTTACTATTCAGGTGCAGCGGCAAATGTCTGGCATCATTTTGCAATCGTGGCGACGCCAAACGGCACGAACTCCCTTGGCACCTGCGCATTCTTTGTCAATGGAAGAAAGGTCGGGGATGTTCTGCTGAGGGGGACCGGCGACCTTCAGCAGATCAACATCGGCACATGGCAGCGTGAGGGCAACGGCAACGACCGCAAGAAAGGCGCCAACAACACGGGCATTGACGAAGTGGCCGTGTTCGACTATCCCGCTACCGTGGAACAGCTCAAGTGGCTTGCGAAGTACAAGCCCGCGCAGCCCGCAAACGGCCCCGGACGCGCCATGCCGATTTGCTGGCTTCTCGACACGGCCTCCCAAGGCACTGAAGGGTCGGGTACAGGCGTAAAGGCGACGAACTCCGGTACGGGGACGTGGGCGGCGTACAAGTGGAGATACGCCGATTACGCGAAATATACTGCGCCCGGCGCCTTGGGCTCCACATACGGGTTTGAACTCAACAACAGATGCACGCTTCGTGTGGACAGTAGCGCGGCGGACGGACTCGGCGCGACGCTCGGCTCCGGCATGACGGTCTCTTTTTGGGTCAAGGCACCGAACACGATGACGAGGCTCTGGCGCGATCTCATGTCCTTCCGCGTCGGAAACCGCTACGAGCGTTTCGAGTGGGACGTGTCGAATCCCATCGGGTTCTGCATATACGGCACGAATAACAGAGCGGGCGATCCCAGCCCTAAAGCCGTTACGCTTACGGCGAATACGTGGCAGCACATCTGCATGACATGGAACGAGGCCGAATCCCGTTTCGATTTCTACCGCAGCGGCGAGAGGCAGGGACACCATGTGCCAATCAGTTCTT
Organism: Kiritimatiellia bacterium; assembly: GCA_017613085.1. GTDB lineage: Bacteria > Verrucomicrobiota > Kiritimatiellia > RFP12 > UBA1067 > RGIG8368. The sequence continues at coordinate 17,383 of JAGAEL010000174.1, forward strand.
ATTCCGCATCCGAAGCGCTGAAGTCGTTTATGATAGGTGAGCTGTCGTTCACAGCAACGGGCGACAATAGGGAAAATGGCTACGAAGCCAATGTGTTTCTCGACGAGGTGGCGATATTCAACCACTCGCTTTCGCCAAGCCAGATTGCATGGCTCGGCACGCACGTTCCCTGCCTGCCGCCGCTCGATGCGACGAACCTCGTGCGCACGGTGTCGGCAAGCGGCGCGTGGGCGGGTGGCCTCGCCTCGTGGACGGTGAGGGAATGGGATGAAGTCGGCGAGACGTGGACGAACACGACTCGCACCACGATCTATCCAACGCTCGAAGATACTGAAGTCGAAGTGGCGGTAACGCTCGCGGATGGCGTGGAACTCACCAACGACACTTTTGTGACGCCGAAAAAGCTCGCATTTGCGGTCGCGGCAAGCGCGACCCTCCCGGTGGCCGCTACGTTGAAAGCCGCAGCCGATTCGCGCTTCGCGCCGCAGTCTCTTGAAATCGGCAACGGTCTCCAGCTGACCGTGCCGCTCTACGCCGTGAACGCAAGCGGAACGCTCACGCTCGGCACGGGATCGAAGATCGTATTCGACGTCTCCAACTACGACGGCGGCGATGCCGCGCTCGTGACGGACGGCATCGCGCTACCTACTGGCGAGACGGACGCCGACATCCTTTCGCACTTCGCCGTGACGGATGCGCGGTTCGCGCTTTCGCTCTCCGCCGACAACAAGACCGTGTATGCGAAGCTGGACAGCGTTGCCGCGACGGCGGTGTGGGTTGGCTCTGCGGACGGCGCGCTCGATTCCGCCGCCAACTGGGAGTGCCGCAACGGTGCGGGCGCGTTGCTTTCCGATGCGCTTCCCTGCGAACTGACGCGGGTGGTTGTAAGCGGTTCCGCGCCCCTCAACGTGCCGGAGGGCACGACGATCCCGTGGTCGTATCTCCGTTTCGAGGCGGACGACGTATCGCTCTCGCAGGACTGCGACTGGCGCGGTCTTGGCGATGTCGTCGTGGTGCCGTCGGGCAAGACGGTCGATTTGAACGGAAAGAAACTCTACGTCAACGCCTTTGACGGCGAGGGCACGGTCACGTCCGGCACGGCAGGCGGCGAACTTCACATCGACGTACCGGCGAATACGACATACGAAAACGGCCCCGTGACGTTCGCAGGTTCGCTCAAACTTGTCAAGGAAGGCCTTGGGACGCTGTTCACGACAAAAAACGGGCATACGTACACGGGCGGGACGGCTGTAGATGCTGGAATCCTCAAGGGCGGGGCATGGCGCGCCGACATGGGGTCGCTGGGCGCGAACGGTAGCACGATAACCGTGAACGAGGAAGGAACGATAGACGTGAACGGACATGTGGAGTACCACGATTACAAACTTGTGTTGAACGGCGGAACAATGAAGAACGGCGCGGCGGTCGCTCTCTCCAACTGGGCGCAGTGGTCAAATGTCAGCCTCGAGGATGATTCCACATTCGAACTCATCTACGGATACGGACTTTACGGAGCGAGTTCGGGGGCGACAACGCTTGACCTCGGCGGCCATACGCTGACCGTCAATCTCTGGCAGTCGCAGAACTTCCTTCTCTACCACACGACGGTCAAGAACGGGACGGTGGACGTGACGAACGGCGGCTATCTCGTGGCCGACAGGACGGAAGTCGTCGCGACGAATGCGGACTTCCGCATCAGGTGCGCGTTGAACGTCAAAGTCCCGTTCTCCGTGCGTAACTACGAGGCGGTCTATCCATACAACTACAATCAAGGCACGGCGGCGATGAACGTCTATGGCGTGTTCAAGCCGGTGACGAACTTCTACTACGGCTGCACGATGCAGAACGGCTCGACGATGGACCTGCGCGCGTGGCCGGCGGATTCGGGCTGGCCGATGTACTCACGTTTCACGAGCGGGAAGAAGGATCTTGGCTTCGCGTCCGGCACGGCGGAGTCGCCGTCGGTCGTGAACGTGAACCTGGCGGGGCGGACGGATCACAAGGCACTTGCGAAGAGCGAGACCCCGTACATCGTCACATGGAGTGGGCGGCCGGAGAACGTGAAGTTCGTCCTCGACCCGCAGACGAAGGCGGACGGGTACAGGCTCGTGCCCGAAGCGGCGGGGCTTCGGCTCCACCGCTATGCGGGCTTCATCATCCTTGTCCGCTGAACCGGTTTCCGTGTCCGCGAAGGGGCGGTCGCCGCCGCCCCGAATTTTCTTCGCCGTCCCCTCCATTTAAGCTTGACGGGGGGGATTTTGCGCACTATGCTGTTCGCACTATGACAGACAAGTGTGCCATCTTCATTTGCGGTTTGCTGGCTGTCGCCCTGGCCGGGCCCGTCCGGGCCCAGGAAACGGCGGCCGAGGACAACATCAAGGAGGAGTTGGAGTACATCCGGCTCCTACAGGAAATGCGTATGCCGGATATTGCCGAGGAGGTGATCAACGACCTCAAGGCGAAGCGCCCGGACGCGGTCGCGCAGTTGAAGGTCGCGGAGGTCCAGGGCCAGCTGGCCCTCGGCAAATTCGACGAAGTCCAGAAGCGGATCGACGCGATTCCGGACAAGAAGGGCCTGGAGTTCTGGGCGTTGACGCTCGCCAAGGCGAATGCGTACTACGGGCGCCAGCAGTACAAGGAGGTGGACAAGCTCTACCTCGCGTTCTTCGCGCAGTTCAAGGATCCGAAAGTCAAGGTCCCCGACACGTTCACCACCTTTTACCGCGATTCCGCGTACGCCTACGCGCAGATCCTGTTGAACACCGGGCGCGACAAGGATGCGCTGCAGGCGTTCGAGCGGCTGTCGAAGGTCAAGCTGGAGGAGTACACGGAACGCCAGGTGCTTTCGGACAAGGCGGAACTCTGCCTCAAGCTCGCCTCGCTGGAGTCCAACGCGAAGGAAAAGGCGGGATACCTCGCGCGGGCGAACGCCTATGCGGACAAGCTGCTCTGGAACCAGGACGTCTTCTTTGGCAAGGCGATCGTCTATAAGATGCACATCGCCATGTTGCGCGGCGACATCAAGAAGGCGCAGGAGCTGGAAGAGACCTACATGCCGCAGTTGAAGCTCATCCACGACGCCCTCCGCAAAGACGAGGAGGACGGCGCGCAGGGGCTTCTCCGCATGAGCCCGATGCCCCAGTGCCGTTACCTGCTGGGCATCATCCGCGAGAAACAGGCGTATGCCGAGGCGAAGAAGCCCAAGCCGGACGAAGAGTTGATCAAGACGATGATCCTCGGCGAGCGCAATCCCGCAACCAAGAAGCGCGACGGGAAGGGCGCCTACCAGCACTTCCTCAACGTCTTCATCCGTTTCCCGGAGAGCCAGTGGGCGAGCGACTGCGGCCAGCACGCCGAGGAGCTGCGCGCGTTCGTCAAGGAACGCTACGGCGCGGATCTTCCCGCGAAAGTCACCGCCGAGCAGATGACGAAAGTCCGCCGGATGCAGTTCGCCGACGCGGCCCAGACCTTCGGGCAGAACCAGTTCCCCCAGGCCATCGAGAAGTATGAAAAGATCCTGGCGCAGTTCCCCGAATCGCCCGAATCGGTGCCCGCCCTGGGCGACCTCGTGATCAGCTACATCGAGGACGGCGCGGCGCAGGACTGGTACAAGGCGCTTGCCGCCGACACGGTGACCGCCCACCTCGCGGACCGTTTCTGCAAGAACCGGCAGCTCGCCAAGGATGCGGGCGACCAGCTGCGCCGCATCGCCGAGCATTACGGGGAGAACGGGCAGAAGGACAAGCAGAGCGAGACCTACGAGCTGTTCTTCCGGAACTTCCCGACGCACCACGCGGCCGGCGCGCTGGTGATGTCGTTCGGCGAGCGCGAGTTCGCCGCGAAGAACTTCTCGTCCTCGATGCATTATTTCCGCACGATCGCGGAGGTCTACACCAATTCCCCCTACTACTTCGACGCGCTCAACCGCATCGCCCAGATCTACAAGGAAGAAGGAGACCTCCCGAAGGCGATCGAGGCGACGGGCGACTACGTGGCGAAGGTCGCCCGGCGGCCCGACCCCGGGCACGCCCTCATCCTCGGCCTCTTCAAACTTGCCGAGACGCAGCGCGAATACGGCGATTCGTTCTTCAAGGCCGCCGAGACCAACGAGACGCTGACGGCCGAGGAGAAGACCGCGCTCCAGGCGGAGGGGCAGGGGTGGCTGGTCAAGGCGGTGAAGGGGTTCAACGCCATCAACAAACAGCTCGCCACCCCGGAGAAATACCAGCGCAACGCCGAAGAGGCCGAACGGAACAAGCTGCTCCACGAGACCGCCTCGTTCACGACGCCGCTCTGCCTCATGCGGCTGAAGTCGCCCAAGCCGGATATGCAGAAGGCGTTGCGCACCCAGGCGATCAAGTCGTTCGAGAAGTACGTCGAACAGTTCCCGGCGGGGAAGTACGCCGCCAAGGCGCTGCTGCAGATCGGGACGCTCTACACCGTCAACGAGGATGTTGAAAGCGCGCAGAAGGCGCTCGACCGCCTCGCGAAGGACTACCCCGACAGCGAGGAGGCGAAGAACTCCGTCCCGATGCTCGCCGAAACCCTCATCGAGATGGGGCTGCGCGGCGAGGGCGTCGCGAAGTACCGCCAGATGTTCGCCGCCGGCGGCAAGTACACCGAGCGCGAGTTCCTGAAGGCGGGCGAGGCGCTGGAGAACGCCCGCGAGTACGACATGGCGATCCAGGCATACGATAAAGTCGCCGCCGCGAAGGAGGTCTCCTACAAGGCCCGCGCCGTGATCGGCCGCGCCCGCTGCCTTTACGGGTTGAAGCGCTACGCCGACGCCCACAAGGCGATCGACGACTTCCTGAAGGACAAGGCGCTTTCCCGGACGCAGCAGCTGGTGGACGCGAACCTGCTGTTGGTGGATGTCGCCTCCGAGGAGGGCAAGACGGAGAAGAACGACAAGGTGCGCGTGTCGCTCTTCAACAACGCGGTGGACGCCCTGATGACCGTCCGCGCCTACCGCCGCCCGCGCGACGAGAAGGGCAAGGAGCTGCCGGCCGCGAAATGGACGGAGGCGCAGCGTGTCGCCGACGCCGAGCTGCGGTTGAAGTCCGCCGAGGTCGTGCTGCGCAGACTGGACGCCGAGAACAAGATGGGGTTGAAAGAACAGGCCGCCAAGACGCGCGGCGAGGCGATCGTCGCCCTCCAGGGCATGTTGATGAGCATGGACACGCGCGCGTCCGCGCTCGCCCCGGTTGTCGAAAAGGTTTACTTCGACTGCATCCCGCTCTTGCTCGACCACAAGAAGAACAAGGACGCGGAGGAAGACTGCCAGACCTACCTGAAGCTCTTCCCGGCGGGCAAGTACAAGAACGACGTGGAGACGTGGCTGAATCAGGCCAAGATCCAGTAACCCTTTTTTGGAGAACACACGATGAAAAAAATGGCGATGATAGCGGTGGCGGCGTTGACCGCCGGGGTTTCCCTGGCCCAGGTGCAGGGGTTGATCATCCAGCAGAGCGGACAGCAGATTGCCGGAAAGATCCAGTGGCGGAACAGTTCCAAGGCGTACACGGTGGAACAGAAGGGCGGCGTGGTCGTCGAAATCGAGCCGGAGAAGGTGCGGGAACTGAGAATCCCCGAACCGCCCGCGCTGCGGAAGGCGATCGCCGAGAGCGACATCGCCGTGCTCACCAAGCTGATCAAGGAGTACGCCCACCTGAACTGGGACACGGTGGCGACGCGCCACCTTGCGGAGAGTTACCTGAAGCGGGGGGACGCGAAGGCTGCCCGCGAGATCTGCGAGAAGGTCGTGGCCGCCAACCCGGAGGCCGCCTACCTCGGCGAGATGGCGCCCGCCTACTGGACGGCGCTGATCAAGTGCGACCGCTCCGCGAAGGCGGAGGAGTACATCGCCAAGGCGATCCAGTCCGGCGACCGGCGTTCGAGCGCGTTCGCGCTGAACCGGCGCGGCGACCTGATTTTCGGTTCCGGGGATTCGCCGGAGGCCGCCCGCAAGGCGTTGCGCGACGGCTACCTCCGGGTGGTCACGCTCTACCGCGATGTCAAGGACGCGCAGCCGGAGGCGCTGTACAAGGCCGCCCGGTGTTTCGACACGCTGAAGCAGACGGGGCGCGCCGACACCTTCCGCACCAGGCTGCAGAGCGAGTTCGCGTCGTCCGAGTGGGCGAAGAAGTAGGTTTTTTTCGGGATTTCCGCCCGTGTGGGCGGGGAATGTGCGAAATCCCTCCGGGTGGAGGGGCGGAACACGTTCCGGGACATACGTTCAGACAAACGCAACGAGAGAGAGAAAGGTTCATTCGAGTATGAAAAAAGTGGTTTTGGCAATGATGTTCGCCATCGGGATGTTCGCGGGTTCCGTGAGTTTCGCGCAGGACGAGGCGGAGACTGCCGCCAAGGCGGCGGAGGGGCAGCAGCTCCAGCAGACCGAGCCGTCGAAGAAGAAGCAGACGGGCTTCATGGACGTGATCCTGGGCAGCGGCTGGCTGGGCGTCGTCCTCTGGCTGGCGCTCTTCGGGTGCGGCGCGTTCGCGATTTACTTCATCGTTGACAGCGCCGTCATGGTCAAGCCCAACAAGATCATTCCGCAGCGCCTGATCGACAGCGTGAAGAACGGGATGGCCGAGGGCGACCCCGACAAGGTGTTGAAGGTCATCGCGAGCGAGCCCGGCCCGATGGCGAACATCCTCTCCGCCGGCTTCTCGCACCTGGGCGAGGGCTTCGACGTGATCCAGGACTCCATCGGCGCGGCCGCCGACCTGGAGACGGAGCGCATCATGCAGCGCCTGAACTGGATTTCCGTCTGCTCGAACCTCGCCCCGATGCTCGGGCTGCTCGGCACGGTGCAAGGCATGATCATGTGCTTCAAAACGCTGGCTACCGGCGCCCCCGACATCGGTGCGCTCGCGATGAACATCTCCCAGGCCCTGTGGACGACGGCCGGCGGCCTTGTCGTGGCCATTCCCGCCGTCGCGTTCTACTACGGCATCCGCAACAAGGCGAACCGCCTGATCCTCCGCATGCAGGCACTCACGATCGAACTGATCAAGGATCTGCGCAACGTAGAGGTTGTCCAGGAGTAGCCCTCCGAGCAAGGAGGTAGACCCGTATGGCTAAGCCCAAGTCAGAAGAGTGCGCGATGGACATGACGCCGATGATCGACGTCGTGTTCCAGCTGATTATCTTCTTTGTCGTAACCCTCAAGATGACCGATGACACCAACAAGGACATCATCCTCGAAGAGGGCAAGGACGGCGAGACGCTCACGCAGGACAACATGCCGCCGACGACCTTGGAGATCGAGGTGGACGAGTTCGGCAAGATCTCCATCCACAACGCCAAGCTCAGTCCGTCAGACCTTGGCGCGATTCTCCGGAATCGCGTCAACAAGTACGGCAACGAGTTCCCCGTGCTGATCCGCGCCGACAAGCGGACCCAGCACAAGGACGTCAAGCGGGTTATGGACGTCTGCACGACGGCCGGCGTCTGGAAGCTCAGCTTCGTGGCGATCCAGGAGTACAAGGCGGGGAAGAAGGGAAGGTAGAAGATGGCGTACAAGAAAAAAGCGAACAGGGGCGAGAAGGTGGAGCTGTCCATGACGCCGATGATCGACGTCGTGTTCCAGCTGCTCATCTTCTTCGTCGTCACCTTGAAGCAGGAGGACATCTTCGCCAAGTTGACCGCCGCCCGCCCGGCGCCGAACCAGAACAAGGAGGAGGCCACCAAGCAGGATCCGCCCATCACCGTGGCCGTCGGCCGGGAAGGGTTCTTCTTCAACGACCGCCTCTGCACGCTGGACGACCTAGACCGGGGCATCGCGCGCATTTCCGGTTACAGCAAGACCGCGATGGTCGTCATCAAATGCACGCAGGATTCCCCCCACAAGTTCTTGATCAACGTGTTGGACATCTGTTACAAGCACAAGATGGAGAACTTGAGTATCTTTAGCATGTAACCGAACAGGAAGGAGGTGCGTCATGTCCGACAACAGCGCAACCGTCGATACGGAAAGAGTCGATGAACACCTGAAAGAAATCGACAAGATGTTTGAGACGCAGACGATTTGGCAGCGTCTCAGCATCTTGTTCACCGGATTGGGTAAACCGCGTTCCAGCAAAGAGTACAAGGAGGCGGTAATCGAGGCGCAGCGCCTGAGCGCGCCCGCCGCCGCAATCATCCTCCCGATCCTTTTCGTCGTGGTCCTCATCGTGATGTCCGCCGGGACGGCGGGGGAAGACCGTGTCATCGAGACGCAGGTCATGGAAGCGGAGACGATCAAAGAGTTGGAGAAGCCGGAGGAGATCAAGCCGCCGGAGGAGCAGGTGGATGTCGATATCGACATCCCCATCGACACCCCGAACGTCAACGTGGACACGACGGAACCGATCTCCAATCAGCCGATGAGTCCGCAGCCGGCGCCGATCGACGCCGCATTGACGATCAAAAGCCCCGTCGTCCTGAAGAACATCTACGGCGTCTCCCGAAACGCCGGTATGCGCGGCACAAGCCTCCGGAACTACGGCGGGGACAAGTATACGGAGAACGCCGTGATGGCCGCCCTCCGCTGGCTGAAGAAGACCCAGAACAAGGACGGTTCCTGGAACGGGCAGAACAAGATCGCGATGACCGGACTCGGCATCCTGACCTTCCTCGCGCACGGTGAAAAGCCGGGCGCCGACTCGCCGGAATTCGGCCCCACCGTCCAGCGCGCGCTGGAGTACCTGCTCGCCAACCAGCTCAAGGAAAACAGCGGCGGTCTGCCGAAGGGCACCTTCAAGGGGATGGACGGCAACTGGTATGCGCTGCCGATCGCCGCCTACGCCCTCTGCGAGGCGTTCGGCATGACCGGCAACCCGAACGTCAAGGATGCGGCGGAGGCCGCCCTCGGCCCGATTATCCGGGGACAGCACCCCACCGGCGGATGGACGTACAAGTGCAACCCCGCGCCCGACAGCAGCTACGCGAAATACGGAGGTTACCGCGACGACACCTCCTACATGGGCTGGTGCGCCCAGGCGCTGAAGGCGGCGAAACTCTCGCACCTCAAGGTGGAAGGGCTGCCCAAGGCCATCAAGCTCGCGATCAAGGGCTTTAAGAAGAACGCCCACAAGGAAGGCGGGTTCGGGTATTGCGGTCCCGGACGAGGCGGCTTGACCAGTGTCGGCACGCTCTGCATGATGCTCCTCGGCGCAAGCAACGACAAGGACGTGAAAAACGCCCTCAACCTGATGGAGTCGTGGAAGCCGTTCTTCGCCTCCAGGGCGGAACTCGACGCGCTCGCGAAGACGCCCGAGTTTGCGAAGAAAGGCAAGGAGGCCGTGAACGCCGCCACCAGTCGGCTCGTTTCGATGAAGCTTCCGAAGGTGAGCCTCGGCGGGAGTACCCAGTATTACTTCTACTACGCCACCCAGTGCAAGTTCCATCAGGGCGGCAAGCAGTGGACCAACTGGAACACCGCCATGAAGCCCCCCTACGTCAAGGCGCAGATCATCGAGAAGGACGCCATCGAGGATATGAAGGGGAAGAAATGCGACATCGGCCACTGGCGCAACGCCGACCATTATTCCTCGGCCACCATGGACACCTGTCTCGCCGCGCTCCAGCTGATGGTCTACTACCGTTATCTGCCGACGACGAAACAGGATGCCGTCAAGGTCGAAGAGGAAATCACCGCCTCCGCGACCGACACCGACGACATCACCGTCGATTCCGTCCTGTAAGGTCGCATGACGACAAAGAGGATTGAAGAGCTTCTGCGTAACGGCGAAGGGCTTGCCGTCGAGTTTAAACGTTGTTCCGGCCGCATTGAGCACGACGTGTTCGAGTCGATTTGCGCGTTTTTGAACCGTTTTGGCGGGGATTTGCTTCTCGGCGTGGAGGACGACGGAACGGTTTGCGGCATAAAGGGTGATGTGGTCGCTCTCCGTAACAACATGGATTTTGTACCCGATCCGAAGAATCCGATAATTGCTGCATTCTTCCGGGAGATTGGATACGCCGACCAGCTTGGATCCGGCGTTCGGAATCTTTTCAAGTACGCCAAGGCATACGGAGGTTCCCTCCCCCGGTTGACGGATGGGGACGTTTTCCTGATCGAAGTGTCATTGAAGAATTTGCCTGTTGCCCCGATCAGTATGGAAGTTGCCCGAAAAAAAGATGCAAAAATTGTCGAAAAGCCAAGAAAAACGATAGAAAATGAAAGAAAAGTTGCCCGAAAACGGGACACGGAAGTTGCCCGAAAACAGGACACGGAAGTTGCCCGAAAACAGGACACGGAAGTTGCCCGAAAACAGGACACGGAAGTTGCCCGAAAACGGGACGTAAAAATTGCTCGGCGGTTGAAGAAAGTCCGCCAAACGCTAAACCGTCAGGGACGGGCGGATTCCATCGAGAACGCGGTGGCCGTTTTTAAATGTATTGCGGAAGACGGGGGGCTTTCAATACCGGATATTGAACAGAGGACACGTCTGTCGAATGGTTCGGTGAAGAACGCGATTCGATTGTTGCGGGTAAACGGAATCATCGAACGTAACGGCGCCAAACGCAACGGTAGATGGGTGGCGTTGATGTGACAACCGGTTTTGCGCGAAGGAGGAGAGGGAATGAAACGAAGGGAGTTTTTGAAGGGTGCGGCGGCGTTGGGCGCCTGTGCCGTTTCCGCGCAGGACCACAGCCCGACCGGGCGCGAAGACCTGGATGCGATCCAGCGGGAAATCGACGAGGTGACGCCCGCGCAGTTCGTCGCGTACAACAAGGCGGCGTTGCCGCTCTCCGTGTACACGCCGCTGGAGGGCGATCCCGGCCTCGCCGCGTTACGCCGGCTTGACGCCGCGTTCCTCAAGGTGGAGCGCGAGGTGCGCGAAACCCCGGTTTCCGCCGGCGGGGTTCCCGCCGTCTGGTACGTCTACAACATGGGTATCGTGGTGAAGACGGCGGAGCGCCTGTTCAGCGTCGATCTCAACCACCGTTTCGCCGAGCGGCTGGCGCCCTCGCTGGATTTCGCGCTCATCACCCACAACCACCTCGACCATTACACGCAGCGTTTCTACGACGCGATGGACCGGGCGCACAAGACGGTCGTCAGCAACTTCGCCTGCAACTACGGCGCGTATTTCGCGAAACGGGGCGGCGGGTATACGCACGGCGGAAAAACCTTCCGTTTCGGGGATGTCGAAGTCAAGACATCGGCTTCCGATCACAACGGTTACCTGATTGATTTCACGCTGGCCTTTGAAATCTCCATCGGCGGTTTCCGCATCTACCACACGGGGGATTCCGCGAACCTTGAAAAGTTGAATCCCGCCGACGCGCCGGACTTGTGGATCGTGCATCCCCGTTGCGGCGTGAAGGTCGCCGAAGGTGTACGGAAATTCCACCCGAAGAAAACGGTGATTGCCCACCTGAACGAACTGGGGCATGGAAAGAACCGTTGGCGCTGGACGTTCGCCGACGGTCTTCACGCCGTCGCCGCCGTTGAACAGGCGGGCGACGCCGCAGTGATCCCCGTCTGGGGGGAGAAGATCGGGATCAGCGGCTAGCGGGTGGTGACTACGGAAAAGGAGGTTACGGTATGATTGATTTTTTGATGAAGGTTTTCGGGTTCATCGGCAAGAGCATCCTGGGATGCCTGGTGATGATTGTCGTGCTGGGGATCATCGGGCTTTGTCTGCCGAACAAGGGCAAGAAGGGCGACGCGGGGGATGAACCGCAACCGGCCGCGCAGACGCAAACCGCCGACTCCAAGTCGGAGAAGGGGAAAGCAGAGGCGGGGAGTTACGACGCCGAGGCGGAACTGAAGAAAGCGCTGGCCGATCTGGACGCGCTGGTCGGTCTGGAACAGGTAAAACGCGAAATCCGCAAGATCGTCAACCAGGAGCGGGTAAAGGCGGCGCAGCGCGAACAGGGGTACGAGGGAGTCGCCGCATCCCGTTCGCTGCACATGATTTTCACGGGGAATCCGGGCACGGGCAAGACGACCGTCGCGCGCATCGTCGCACGTATCTTCCGCGCGCTGGGGATCGTCAAGAACGACCACGTAGTGGAGACCGACCGTTCGGGCTTGGTGGGGAGTTACATGGGCGAGACCGCCATCAAGACCTCCGCCGTCATCGACGAGGCGGTCGGCATTCCCCAGAAGACCGGGAAGGACGGCAAGCCGCGCGCGTTGACCGCCGCCGAACGGGCGGCGGCTTCGGCGAAGGCGCCGGGCGGCGTCCTTTTCGTGGACGAGGCGTACCAGCTCTATTCCTCCGACTCCGACGACTACGGCAAGGAAGCGATCGCGACGCTGCTGAAGCGCATGGAGGACGAACGCGGCAAACTGATCGTGATCGCGGCGGGCTATACCGACGAAATGCGCGATTTCCTCGGCGCGAACTCCGGCTTGGCGAGCCGCTTCGCCATCAAGATCGAATTCCCCGACTACACCGCGCAGGAACTGGCGAAAATCTTCCGTTCCCAGGCGGCGAAGGGCGGCTATCGGCTCTCGCCCGCGCTGGAGGCGGGCTTGGACGACGCGATCATGAAATTGACCCGCCGGCGCGACAAGACCTTCGGGAACGCCCGGTTCGTCCGGCAGCTTTTCGAGGACGCGATGGGACGGCAGGCGGACCGTCTGGCGGAGGCGGGGAACCTGAAAGGCGACGCGCTGATCACGCTGGATCTGGCGGATCTCGGACTGGGCGAGAAAGCCGCCGACATCCGCGCGCCGACGATCGAGGAAGTCCTCGCCGAACTGGACGGCTTGACCGGGATGCAGAGCGTGAAGGACGAGGTGAAGCGCCTGGTGGCGACCTGCCGCGCGAACAAGTTGCGCGAGGAGAAGGGGATCGAAGCCGCGACGATGAGTTACAACTTCGTCTTCACGGGGAATCCGGGCACGGGCAAGACGACCGTCGCGCGGATCCTCGCCAAGGCGTTCCGCGCACTGGGCATCCTCGACCGGGGGCATCTCGTGGAGACCGACCGTTCGGGACTGGTCGCGGCCTATTCGGGTCAGACCGCGCTCAAGACCAACAAACTCATCGACTCCGCCGTCGGGGGTATCCTTTTCATCGACGAGGCGTACACCCTCAACCAGGGGCAGAATGACACGTACGGATCGGAAGCCGTCGCGACGCTGTTGAAGCGCATGGAGGACGAGCGCGGGCGCATGGTCGTGATCATCGCGGGCTACAAGGAGGAGATGAAGCGGTTCTTCGCGGTCAATTCGGGACTGGAGAGCCGGTTCAACCGTGTGATGGACTTTCCGGATTTCTCGACGCGCGAGCTGGGGGCGATTTTCCGGCAGACGGCGAAGAAAAACAAGTACATCCTTTCGCCGCAAGTGGAACATTACCTGAACGCCTTTATCGACATACGGACGGAGAAGCGCGACAAGAATTTCGGCAACGGGCGCTGGGTCCGGAACCTCTTCGAGAAGACGGTGGAACGGCAGTCGCTGCGAATCGTCGGCTTGAAAGACCCGTCGCCGGAAGAGCTGGTGACGATCCGCCTGAAAGACGTGGGCATCAAACTCAAAGACCCCGACGCCTCGACAGAGGACTGACATAACGGGGCGGTTGGGTACGCCCGGCCCTTCACTTCCCTTCATTTGTTTATTTACATCGGCGGCTGTTTTTGGCATATTGGTCGCGGAGTTCAAAAGAAGTTCCAGGAACGAAAGAGCAGGCGTAACACGATGATCCTCCCTATTGTCAAATACGGTGACGAAACGCTTCGCGAGAAGGCCGTCCCCGTCAGTTTCGTCTCGGACGAAATCCGTAAGCTCGCGGCGGATATGTTGGAGACCATGTACAAAGCCCGCGGCGTCGGGCTGGCCGCCGAGCAGGTCGGCCGGCGCGAGCGGATTTGCGTCATCGACGTACCAAAAGACTGTGAAAAGGAAGAGTACCGCGAATCCAATGAAGCCGCGATCCAGATGCCGCTCGTCCTGATCAATCCGGAGATTATCGCATCCGAGGGGACGCAGCGCGACAACGAGGGTTGTTTGAGTTTCCCCAAGATCGGCAGTCCCGTCACCCGCGCCAACACGGTCACCGTCACCTTCCTCGACCTTGCCGGGATGCGCCAGACGGTCACCGTTTCCGGACTTCTCGCCCGCGCCGTCCAGCACGAGACAGACCATCTGAACGGCGTTTTGTTTGTCGACAAGCTCAGTCAAGAGCAGTTGCTTTCCATCGCCGGGAAACTGCAGCGCCTCAAGACGGCGACCAAGCGCGGGAAGTGATTCCCGCCCGCCCCGCCACTTTGAACAACCCCAACGAAAGGACGTGTCACCATGAAAAAGACGTTTATCACCCTGTTCCCCGCCATCCTGCTTGCAGCGGTCCCCTGCCTTGCCGAGGAGTGCCGTTGCGCCAAGCCCGCCTGTGCCGGCGGTAGATGCTGCGCCGAATCCGCCTGTCCCGAGACCGCGCCGAACACCCTCTCGCCCTGCGAGAAGAAGAACGGCTGGAAGCTGCTCTTCAACGGGAAAGACCTCGACGGTTGGCGCTGCGCCAGAAAGGAAGGCCTCCCCGCGTCGGGATGGGTTGTGCGCGACGGCGAACTGACGATCCTCTCCAAGAAGGAAGCGGCGAAACGCCCCGGCGACCTGATCACGCGCGACGTTTACAAGGACTTCATCCTGGAGGTCGAATTCAAGCTCACCCATGCCGCGAACAGCGGCATCAAGTACTTCTACGACCCGAAGGTGAACGGCGGCACGACGCTGGAGTTCCAGGTGCTGGACGACAACCACCCGGACGCGAAGAAGGGGCGCGACGGCAACCGCCGTGTCGCGTCGTTCTACGACGTCATGCCGGCCGTCGGACAGGAACCCGTCCCCCTCGGGCAGTGGAACCGCGCCCGGATCGTCAGTCGCGGCAACCACGTCGAACACTGGTTGAACGGCAAGAAGGTGCTGACGTTCGAACGCGGCTCCCAGGCGTTCCGCGACGCCGTCTCCAAGAGCAAGTTCGCGAAGTGGCCGAAGTGGGGCGAGACACCCGCCGGGCATATCCTCCTGCAGGACCACAACGACCACGTCTCCTACCGCAACCTCAAAATCAAGCCGCTGGATTAACGGAAAAGTGCTGCAATTCGTCACCACCCAGGAGGAACTGGCCGCCGTCTGCGACCGCCTCCTTCATGAACCGGTCGTCGCCCTCGATACCGAATTCCTCTGGGAACGGACTTACTACCCGATCCTCGGCCTCGTGCAGATCGCGGTCACGGGCGGCGGCTGCTTCCTGCTCGACACCGTCCGCCTCGATTCCCTGCAACCTCTCGGTCCCGTCTTGGCCTCCTCCGGTCCCGTGAAGATTCTCCATGACGCGCGCGAGGATCTTTCCATCCTCCTCCGTGAAATGGCGAAGTCCGGGCAGTGTTTCAAGCCCGCCAACATCTTCGACACCCGCCTCGCCGCCGGGTTCGCCGGACTCTCCGCCTCCGCCTCGCTCAAGACGCTGCTGGCGAAACTGCTCGACATCCACCTCGCGAAGACCGAGACCCGTTCCAACTGGATCCGCCGTCCGCTCCGCGATGAACAGATCCGGTATGCGGCGGACGACGTCATCTACCTTCCGCGCCTCCGCGACGCGCTTCTCGAACGATGCCCCGGTGCGCGTGTGCGCCGCTGGCTCGACGAAGAGATGCGGAGGTATGACGATCCCTCGTTCTACGCCGGACGCGATCCCCGCGAAATGTGGCTGCACGTCAGCGGTTTCACGCGCCCGCTCACCGAAAACGAGAAGGTGCAGGCCGCGCCCCGCCGGTACTTAGCCGTCCTGCGGGAACTCGCCGCGTGGCGGGAGACGCTTGCCCAGATGAAAGACTGGCCGCCCCGCCACGTCTTGACGGACCCGATGCTCATCGCCCTCGCGTCGGAACAGCCGCGAAACGTCCGTGCCTTCCGGGACTTGAACGAAATTCCGAAACGCCTTCCCGATGCCGTCGCCGCCAAAGGGGTGGACGCCATTCAGCGCGGCCTCTCGATCCCGGGGCCCGACTGCCCCGACATTCCCTTCCTGTCGGAATCGGAACGCGAACAGCTGCACAAGCAGATCGCGTCCGAAATCGCGCGCGTCAATGCCGCCTGCGTCGCGGAGGGGATCGACCCAGTCGTCGTGATATCCAAGGCGCGTCTGGAGCGGGTCTTCCGCGACAACCTTCCCAACCCGTTGGAAACCGGATGGCGCAAGGAACTTCTTGCCCTGCAAAAGAAAAGGTGATTCCCTACCCTTTGAACACGAAGAATTTCCGGGCGGCGTAGTTGATGAGGAGGGCCGTCAAAATGTTCGAGGCGAAGGCCAGGGTCGTCTGGATGCCGAAGTACTGGATCAAGGTCGTCTGGATGAGCGTCCCGAAAAAGAGGCTCGCCCCGGAGGCGGCGTAGAAGAGCAGGATTTCGACATACCACTTGTGCCGCCCCGGCGTGAAGACGAAGAGGCGGTTGAGAAGATAGCAGACGGCGTTTGAGAAGAGGAATCCCAACGTGCTGCACAGCAATGCATTCACGGCTCGGTTCGCCGTCCCGGCGTCGGGCGCGGTCAGACCGAACAGTTTCACCACAAGATCGTCCTGCGTGAGGCAGGGGAAGAGGAACCAGCCCGCCAGGAAGAAGACGAGGATGTGGACACCGGTCGCGATCCCCCCCGCCATCGCGTATTTGATGAACTGCACGAACGGCGAGGCCTCATGCGAAAGGAATTTTCTCACGTTTTTTTCAAGTGCGTCAAACATGGTTTGTAGTGTAGCGGATTTTTCAGCGTGAAACAATCCCGAATTTTCATTCCGGGTGTATCCGCCACGAATCCATCCGTGTGTTTACAGACGCCCTTCCGTCTTTTGTCTTACATAGAGGGAAAAGCGGGAGGGTCGCGCTTCGTCGCGACCGAGTGGCGGCTGTCGTACGGGAGGGCGCGTGTCCCCACGCGCCGCATGAGAACGGTCGCGACGGGGCGCGCCCCTCCCGTTCGTTCCTCCGCGTCTCTGCGCCTCTGCGTAAGATAAAAGACCGTTTGCACGATTCGCGGATGCGCCTCTGCGGGCGGTGGACATACCTTTTTACCTTGTTCAAGGGGGGAGTTTCTGGTATGATACCCTAGTGATTACACCCCACAGCCTGTTTGAAAAGAGGGAACAATGAGTTATGAATCTGTCGACAAATTGCAGAATCTTCTGGCCAATGAAGTTTTTTCATATACAAGTGACAAGAAGAAAGCTGCTGGTAGGGCGTTGGGGACTTTTCTTGAAATTATAACGTACTACTTAATCAAGGTTTGGAAACTAGACCACTTCGCGGCGATTGAAAAACCACTCCCCGAATTCGCCAATACCGAGATTACGCATAACGTCGAGTTCACCCTTCACGGAAGCAGACGAATTGCTGAAAAAGAAATCAGCGAGAATGAATTCCCGATAAGTTCCAGGTCTATTTTGCGAACTCTTGGTCTGGGCAAGGAAATCAAGGGCGGAAAACCATCGATGCTCGTGGATAAGATGAACGTTATCCGTAATGCGTGTACGCTGATTTCTTCGCCGGAAACTTTCGTCAATGCGTATGTTGACTCCTTAAACAATAGATATTTTGTCCAACGCCTGTTTTCTAGGCCATTTGCCATGTTTGAGTGTAAACGTGTCGGAGTTGAAGAAGGATCAAAGAAGGGGCCGCAGACAATTGAGAAAGCCAAACAAGGATCGTATGTTGCCAGAACCGTTTCTGCGTTACAACGTATCAGAAGGGCAGATGGTTCGTTGGCAGGTTTTCTTCAACAGTCTGAAACGGACTTCATTATTTCCGATTACTATTCGCTACTTTCCCGTATTATCCATTCAACGGATAAAGCACTATTGCGAAATTTTATTTTGACGGTAGGTGTGGTGAGTAATCATGGAAATTGGTTCACATCGAGTAATCCCAACAAAGAATTGAAGATTCTTGCACAGTCTTACGATTGGCTCATCTTTTTGACGGACAAAGGTATTTCTGAATTCATAACGGAACTCCTGCTTTCCCCTTCGGAGGAATATGCGGCTGTCAAAGAGGCATTTAAAAAGAGTTATTCCCGTGACAAAAAGGAAAATGTTTTTACCAAGGTGCGAATGACGTATGAGTGCGATAAAGCGTTGTGTTCCTATTTCGTGAAGAAAAGAAAAACGATAGAGGGATGGTTTAATGTCATCTCGCCTAAGGATCAAACGCTTGATGAATTGAAAACGGAACTTTCAATATTGGCTGCCAAGGAGTGGGAGGATGTCTATGGAACTCTTTAGCCCTGTTACGGATTTTGCCGGAAGGAGTGTTCATTCGCAATCGCAGCACTGGTGTACTCCACCGCAATACGTCGATGCGGTCAAACGGGTTTTCGGCGGAGAGATAGAACTCGACCCGTGTTCCAATGAACAATCGATCGTACACGCAAAGTATGAATTTAAACTTCCCGAAAAAGACGGACTCGTTCAGGAATGGGATTTTGCGTCGGTTTATGTCAATCCTCCGTATGGTGCGGATCGAACGCGAGGGACGACGATTCGGAATTGGCTTGCCAAATGTTCGTTTACGAGAACGGAGTATGGCGCACAAATCATCGCGCTCATCCCCGTTGCGACCAATACCCTGCACTGGAAAAAATACGTATTTGGCGACGCAGACGCAATTTGTTTTCTGTTCGATACGCGGCTTCGATTCCTTGTGAACGGTAATACGGATAACAAAGGTGCGCCAATGGCGTGTGCGATGATTTATTGGGGTGATTTTTTCTGTCAATTCGAGACCGTTTTCAAGGAATATGGCGCGGTTCTCAGTTTGGAATCCCTGAAGAAAAACAAAAAGATGGACAGGCAGATGCAAATGTCCTTGTTCGGGTAATCTATAGAGGGGTAAACGTGTATGCTATCCTAAAACGTTTTCTTGCTGATCCGCGCACACGCCTCGTTGTGCGGATTGTGTTTTCGGCGGCTGTCGCCGTGGTGGTGTGGACGCGGTTCGCGCCGTCCGGATGGCGCGGCCTGCTCCCGTCCGTAAGCCCGTTCGTCGCGCTCCTTTCCCTCTGCGCGGGGGCGGGGGGATGGTTTCTCGCGGGTGCTTTGCCGCTTGCGTTGGCGGCGGTCTTCTCGCCCCGCTTCTTCTGCCGATGGCTTTGTCCCGCCGGACTCTGCCAGGAGGTTGCGGGGCGGATCGGTAGCCGGTTGCCCGGTGTCCGCGTCGGCGCGTGGTCGAAGTTCCGGTGCGGCTATTGGCTGCTTGGAATCGGAATCGGCGCGGCCCTGCTCGGTTATCCGTTGTTTCTCTGTCTCGACCCGCTGGTTTTGTTCACGAACGGATGGGGCGTCGCCCTGTTGGTGGCCTTGGCGTTGGTGCGTCCCGGTTTCTGGTGCGGGAACGTCTGCCCGCTCGGCGCGCTTCAAGACCTGCTCCGGCAGTCGCCGCGTCTCCGTCAGACCTCCGCCTCGCGCCGGATGTTTCTTCAGGCGGCCGGCGGGGCGGTATGCGGCGCGGTCTATCGGCTCGCGCTGCCCGTGCGTCCTGCCGATGAATCCGCGTTGCGTCCGCCGTGCGTTCCTGACGAGGCGGCGTTCCTCCGTCTTTGTGCGCGTTGCGGCGCGTGTGTCCGCGCCTGTCCCGCCGGGATCCTCCGCCACGCCGGGACGGATAATGGGGTTGCGCGGATCCTGGCGCCGGAAGTCCGTTTCGGGGAGGGGGTCTGCGATCCTTCCTGCACGGTCTGCGGCACGGTCTGCCCGACGGGGGCGATCCCGCGTTTCACGGCGGAACAGAAGCGTCTCCGGCCGATCGGGATTGCCCGGGTCGATCCCGAGGGCTGCCTTGCCGCGAACGGGATGGAGTGCGGTGTCTGCGTCCGTTCTTGTCCTTTCGAGGCGATGGCATTACAATGGGAGGCGTCGGATATGCAGTCGTTGGTGACTGTGGACGCCGGACGGTGTGTCGGTTGCGGGGTGTGCGTGAACGCCTGTCCCGCAGATCCGCGGGCGGTTTCGATACATCCGCTTCCCGCAGGGGAGGCGGCAACGGAAGGGACGGGGAAAAATGAGCGGAACGGATGAAAAGGGAAGTTTCGTGCAACGGGCGGTGCGGTTCGTGCGGATGGAAGTCTGGCACGTCCCTTTGGAGGGGCAGGGTTGGTTCAAGCGGACCTGGGTCAAGGCGTTGCGGCTGGGGATCCTTTCCGTTTCCCGTTTCCGGGCCGACTGCTGCGCCCTGCGCGCGGCCTCGCTGACGTTCTTCACGTTGATGGCGCTCGTCCCGGTGCTGGCGTTGACGCTCGCGATGGCGAGGGCCTTCGGCGCGGCAGAGATGGCGAAACGCCAGATCAACCGGCAGCTGGACGGCTGGCTCGTGCAGATGGAGACCCAGGCGAAAGCCGCCTCCGAGAAAACGGCGGAACCCGCCGTTTCGGAGGAGGAGGCTGCGGATGTCGCCAAGGGGAAGGCGGACGCGACGGAGGCGTTCGCGGGCGAGTTGCGCATCGTGGTCAACAAACTGTTGAGCCAGATCGACAACATCGGGTTCGGCACCCTCGGCGGGATCGGCGCGGTCTTCCTGCTCTGGACGGTGGTCGGCACGCTGGGCAAGGTGGAGGAGAGTTTCAACGCCGTCTGGTGCGTGGAAAAACCGCGACCCTTTCAACGGAAAATGTGCGACTACCTGTTCACCATCGTCATCCTCCCGTTCCTGATCCTCGCCGCTTCGACCGTTCCCGTCGCCTCGATGGTGACACGGATCATGGAGCGTGTCGCGGGCAAGGGTATCTCCGGAACGGTCGGCGCCCTGCTGGAGAGCGGGCTTTTCAAAACCACGACGACCATCTTTCTCGGTTCGGTCGCCTTCGCGTTCCTCCTCGGTTTCATGCCCAACACGAAGGTAAAGGCGAAAGCCGCGCTGGTCGGCGGTGTCGTCACGGCGGTCGCGTTCGGCGGCTGGCTGAAACTCTGCGCGATGCTCCAGGTCGGGATCGGCAAATACAGCACGCTGTACGGCAGTTTCGCGATATTGCCGATCCTCCTTGCCTGGATCTACACCAGCTGGGAGATCATCCTCTTCGGCGCGGAACTGACGTTCGCCGTCCAGAACCGCGATTCCTTCGTGGTTGCGAGCCATGCGCGGAACGCCAGTTTCCGCGCCCGGATGTTGATGGCGCTGGCCCTCTGTTCCGAGGCGGCCAAGCGCCATTGCGGACAGGAGGGCGGTATGCTCGACCTCGACACCTTCGCGTCCGACACGAATATGCCGCGCCCCTTCGCGAAGGAGATCCTCAACCGCCTTGTCGATGGGAACCTCATGCGGCGCGTGGAGAACCCGACGGACGGCGACCGCGAGGAATACGTGCTGGTGAAATCCGGCGAAGGTCTGACGGCGGCCCGCGTCATCCAGGCGATGATGGACGACGGCGAGTCGCCGGAGGCCGCCGGCGTGCGGGAGGTCCCGGAGCGGATCCGCCAGCAGAGCGAACTGCTCGACGCGGTGCTGGTCAAACATTTCGGCCGTTCGGCCGTTGAACTCTAAGGCGGGATTCCACCATGCAGGACGATTACGAGTTGCTGGACAGCGGCGACGGACGCAAATTGGAACGTTTCGGGCGCGTCACGCTTTCGCGCCCCTGCTCCCAGGCCGTCTGGCGGCCGGCGTTGCCGCCTGCCGACTGGCGGCGCGCCGATGCGTCGTTCGACCGCGAGGAGGGGAACCGGTGGCACAACCGCAACGCGCTCCCCGCCCGCTGGGAGATCGTGACGGCGGGAATCCGTTTCGGACTTTCGGGAACGGACTTCGGCCACCTGGGCATTTTCCCGGAGCAGCGCGCGCGCTGGGAATGGATCCGCGCGCGTGTCGCGGAGGCCGCCGCAAAGGGAGGGGCGCGTCCCCGCGTCTTGAACCTCTTCGCCTATTCCGGCGGCTCGACCCTCGCCGCCGCCCTCGGTGGGGCGGAAGTCTGCCACCTCGACGCCTCCAGGGGCATGGTGCAGTGGGCGCGGGAGAACGCGGCGTTGAACGGGCTTGACGCGCACACGGTCCGCTGGATCGCCGACGACGCGCACAAGTTCCTCTGCCGCGAAATCCGTCGCGGGCGGAAGTACGACGCCGTGATCCTCGACCCGCCGACGTTCGGGCGCGGACAGAACAACGAGATGTACAAGATCGAAAAGGATTTGCCGGAGACGATCCGTCTCTGCGGCGAACTGTTGAGCGACACGCCGTTGTTCGTCCTGCTTTCCGCGCACACGCCGGGATACACGCCGGTCGTCCTTCGCAACGTGCTGGCGCAAGGGATGCCCGGCGCGAAGACGGAGGCGGGCGAAATGCTGCTGACGGGGAAGGACGGCGTCCTGCCCGTCCCCAGCGGCGTCTACGCCCACGCGGTGTTTTAGGGAACGGCGGTTATCGACGCCCATCGGCAGCTTTCGCTTTCTGGTTGCGTCGGGCGGGGGTATCGGGTATGATACCCGCACGTTCCCACGTCGGGAGCGTTTGTGAACGAAAGGAGAAGAAACCATGTTGTCAGGATTTGTGAAAAGCGCGGATTGGAAGAACGAGAAACACGTCCCCGTGATCGAGTGCGGCGCGTTCACCCCCGGTGAGCCGCTGGATGTCACGGTCACCGTCGGGAAGGAGATCCCGCATCCCAACACCGCCCAGCACCACATCAGCTGGATCGCGCTGCATTACGTCCGCGAAGGTTCCCAGGTCTCCATCGAACTCGCCCGGTGCGAGTTTTCCGCGCACGCGGCCTCGATGACGGACCAGCCCGGCCCCGCTTCCACCGCGCCGGTTCTCGGTGTCCGCGTGAAACTGGACGCCCCCGGCCGCCTCTACGCCACGGCGTACTGCAATCTGCACGGGCTTTGGGCTTCCGAAAAACAACTCTAGCGCGGAGGCGTCATGAACGAGGCGGAACTCAAGATCGCCGAGGAAAAACTCGGACTGGAACGCGAGCGGCTTTCGCTCGACCGCGAACGTCTCGCGGCAGAACAGGAACGGTTCTCCGCCGAAAAGACGGCGCGCCTCCGGATCGAAGAGGGCCGCCTCTCCGTCTCGCTCGCAAATTTCATCCTCACGGCCGTCGTCTGCCTCCTGCTCGGCGCCATCCTCGGCGGCGCGGGGGTTTCGCTGACGCAGGAACGCCGCGAGCGAGCCAGGCTGCGGGACGTGATGGATTCCATCGCGGCCTCCGACGACGTCCTCTCCGACATTGTGACGAACCCCGCCCCGCAGAACGCGGTCCGGGGCGGGCTTGCCCGCGCCCTCCGTCCCGAAGGCGCGCATCAAAACGTCTCGCTGTTCGTCATCCGCGGACCGGACAGTCCCCCGCCCGCCGTCCCCGGTCCGAAGAGGGGGCGGACGGGCGAGGCGGGACGGAAGTGACATGAAGAAAATCCTGCTGGCCACGCCGCCTCTCGTCCAGCCCAATACGCCCTATCCCGCGACGACGACGCTTGCCGGGTATCTTTCCGCCAAAGAGGGGGTAGAGGTCGCGCAGGCCGATTTCTCGCTCGAACTCGCCCTGCGCGTTTTTTCGAAACCCGGCCTGGCCGCGCTCGCGGAGACGGCCCGCCGCCGGAAAACGAAAGGTCGCGCGATCCGTTTTTTCTTGGAGAACCTTCCCCGTTATCTCGACACGGTCGAACCGGCGATCGCGTTCCTGCAAGGGCGCGACGAAGCGGTTGGGTGGCTGATCGCCCGGCGCGGCTACCTTCCGGAGGGGCCGCGTTTCGCGGAGCTGGCGCCGGAGGGGACGGGGCTTGACGAGGAGGAGAACCTTTCCTCGCTTTTCGGCGACCTCGGTGTCGTGGACCGCGCCAAATATCTGGCCACGCTTTACCTCGACGACCTTTCCGACGCCATCCGCGAAGGCGTGGACGCCTCGTTCGGGTTCGCCCGCTACGCCGACCATCTCGCCGTTTCCGCGTCGCGTTTCGATCCGATCCTGGAGCGGCTGCGTGCGGAGCCGACGGTGATCGACACGATGATCGACGAACTTGCGGCGGTGCGCCTGTCGGCGGAACGGCCGGATTTCGTCGGGTTGACCGTCCCGTTCCCCGGCACGTTGTACGGTGCCCTGCGCATCGCCGCCGTCGCCCGCCGCCTCCTGCCCGGTGCGAAAATCCTGTTGGGTGGCGGCTATGTGAATTCCGAACTGCGGAACCTGGAGGACGACCGCCTGTTCGCGCTCGTGGATTACCTGTGCTTCGACGAAGGGTTCGCCCCGCTCGACGGCATTCTCGGTTTCGGGCCGCCGGTGCGGACGCTGACGTGCGAAAACCTCGCCGACCGCGAGACGGTTCTGGCGCAACGGGGGGCGTCGCCGGGATTCGTCAAGCCGAGTTACGCGGGGTTGGATTTGACGCGCTATTTCAACGTGGTCGAAACGGCGAACCCGATGCACCGGATCTGGTCGGACGGGAAATGGCTCAAACTACAGCTGGCGAACGGATGCTACTGGCACCGCTGCGCGTTCTGCGACTTGGCGCTGGACTGCATCAGCCGTTACAACCCGCCGCCGGTCTCCGTCATCCTGCAGACGATGCGCGAACTCAAACGGGAGACGGGGCTGTCGGGGTTCCACTTCACCGACGAAGCGCTCTCGCCCGCCCTCGTCCGCGCCCTTTCCAAGGAGATTCTTGCTTCCGGGGAGACCTTCACCTGGTGGGGGAACATCCGCTTTGAAAAAAATTACGACGACGAACTCTGCCGGTTGATGGCGGATGCCGGGTGTATCGCCGTCACCGGAGGGTTGGAATGTGCGCACGACCGCCTGTTGAAACTGATGAACAAGGGAATCACGCTGGCGGGCGCGGCATCCGCCATGCGTTCGTTTTCCAACGCGGGGATCCTCGTACACGCCTACCTCATGTACGGGTTCCCGACGGAGACCGATGAAGAAACCATCGAGGCGCTGGAATTCGTCCGGCAGCGGTTTGCGGAGGGAAGCCTCCAGTCCGCCTTCTGGCACCGGTTCGCACTGACGACGCACAGCGGAATCGTGCGCGACCCCGACCGTTTCTGCATCCAGGTGGGCGAGACGCGGGAAGACGGGAAACGTTTCGCGGAGAACGAGCTTCCGTATA
Organism: Kiritimatiellia bacterium; assembly: GCA_017613085.1. Taxonomy (GTDB): domain Bacteria; phylum Verrucomicrobiota; class Kiritimatiellia; order RFP12; family UBA1067; genus RGIG8368. Next base: position 42,415 of record JAGAEL010000174.1, read on the forward strand.
CCTCCGGTATCCGCCAGTCCACGGAGAAACTGGGACGCGGCCTGCGCCTCGCCCTCTACAACTACATGATGGGGCTTGGCCTCGACATCCCTGTGCGCCGCTGGTTCTAAGGCTAGTGTTGTGACAAGTGGCGGCGCGTGATAAAACAGGACCCGTTCCGACAAGCAACGAATGTCATCGATAGCCATCGACGGCATTCGACACGCGCCCTCCCTTCTGCGGATGCGACAAAGTGCGTCCCTCCCTTCACCGTTTCGCGGCTGCGTGGAGGAAGGTTAGTTCGTGCTTGTTGTAGTTGAGGTGGATGACGCGGCTATCCGGGAGCGCGGCGAACCGGTCGATCAACCCCCAATCGACGCCGCCCTGGAGTTTGATCGTGCAGACCATGTTCCGTACCAGTCCGCTCGCAATCCACCCTTCAATCCACGGCAATAGGCGTTCCGGATAACAGATCACGTCGCTGACCACCCAGTCGAACGGGCCGGTTTCTTCGGGACGCAGGGTAAAGGCGTCGTGCCGCTGGAAGGTTACGTGTTTGTCGTGCATCAAGCCGGGGGCTAATTCGCTCCGGTCGACGGCGAATACATCCGCGCCCAGTCCGCGCAACACCCAGCTCCAGCCGCCTGGACACGCCCCCGCGTCGAAGCAACGCTGTCCCGCGTGCGGCAACTCCACCCCGAAGAAATGCCGCGTCCACGTCAGCGCCTCCTGCAATTTCAAATAGGCGCGGCTCGGCGGGTTCGTGTGGTCTTCGATGAACGTGACCGCGCCGCCCGGCGCACAGTTCCCCGTCTCCGCCGAGGCCAACAGCGCGTTGCCGTCCAGCAGCGTGTAGAACCCCATCGGCGTGTGCGGGATTTCGTACGGGAACGCGCGCGGTTTGAAATGAAGGAACGGCAGTTTCTCCTGCACCAGCTCCGTGCGGCGGAAGACGGTGAAACAGTACGGCGTCCAGTTCCGCGCCTTTGCCATCAACCCCTTCGCGGCTTCGCCGATGGAACCGAACCGCATCAGGAACGGATGCGGCAGCGTGGTCTTGGCCCAGTACGGGTACGTCTCCCCCGCGAAGTCGGGGAGATAGAGAAGGTCGCCCAGCCACTGTGCGCGGTTCGGGACGAACGGCGCGGGCGTTTCCGGCGGGGCGGGTGTCTCGATCCCGAAGCGTTCCGCCAGTTCGGCGCCCAGATAGTGCGCCTGTCCGGGAAAGGCGAGAAACGCCGCGCCCGGCAGGGATTCCTCCTTGATCGCCATCAGCTCACCAGCCAATCCCGGAAGTCTTCGCGCGGGCGGGGAACGAGGCTTCGCGTCGCAGGGGCTTCGTCGGAGACGATCCGGAGGGAAACCTCCGCCACGCGGTCGTGGTCGCTGTACGCGGCGCAGAGCGCGAGGGCGGTTTCAAGGTCGTCCCCCTTCGGCCCGCAGGGTAGCAGGAGGGAGGGCCCCGGAACGTTCTCCGTGTGGATCAATACGTCGCCGGGGCGGCGCATTTCCTCCAGCGCGGCATTGTCGCGCGCGTCGCGTCCCACGACGGCGCGCGTCCCGCCGGGAAGCCGGAAATGGCGGCCGCGTGTCAGCAGCTTGACGCAGA
>JAGAEL010000175.1 GCA_017613085.1 Kiritimatiellia bacterium
GCCGCTGCCGCCCGTATTCGGGAAAGTCGAGGCCGCGTTCAACGGCCAGCCGCCCGCAGACGCGGCAAAGCCCGCCGAAACGAATGTCGCGGAAAAGGCCGAGACGAAAGGCAAAGACGCCAAGCCCGCCGATACCCTCGAAGAGAAGGCAAAAGCGTTCGAGGTGAAATTTACCGCAGCCCTGGCGAAGAAAGGGATAAAGATCGAGGTCATCCAGAAACTCGGCACAGACATCGCCTCCGGCAAGCTGAAGCAACCGCCCGAGAAATTGGTCAAAGACTTGACCGAGGTGATGAGCGGCCTCCAGTCCGAACTCATGCCGTTACTTGAGGCCGGCATGGCCGGCGCGGGAGGGAAAGGCGCCGGCAAACTCCCCTTCCCCGTCGCCGGACTGCAGGATATGTTCAAGTCGATGATGCAACAGACTTCCCCCGCCTCGGCGGACGCCGCCGTACAAGAGGCCGACGGCGGCGAATCCGAAACGCCGCCGGTGGTCAAACTCGTCAAGGGGATGTTCGATGACGCCTCGCAGGTCGGACGTGCCTACAAGCTCGCCAAGGCGATGCTAGCCAAGATCGAAGACCACGCCCGGTTCGCGGAGAATTTCAACCAGGTGACCAAGGAAGACCTCGACCAGCTGACGAAGCTGAACAACTTCCTGAAGGAAGAGGTCGATACCCTCGCCTACGAGAAATCGATCACCGAAATCCCGCGCCGGTGCGCCGGACTCAAGAAAACGGTCGAAAGCGTGAAGAACGAGCTAACCTCCCTGCTCGCGATCCAGAAACAGCAGAAACTCGAAGCGGAGAAAAAGGCGAAAGCCGAGGCGGAAGCGGAGAAGAAACGGCAGGAAGCCGACGCGCTCAAGGCGAAGACGGACGCGGAATGTCAGAAGGTCGCCGAAGCCGAGAGCGCAGCCTCTGTGCCGCTGCGCACGCTCGATTTCCGCCAGGCCCGGCGCACGATCCGGGATCTCGACGACGAAATCGAAACCGAAGGGGGCAAGACGGCGTCCCTCCTCGCACTGGAGCGGATACAACGGTTTGAAAACTTCCACAAGTACCTCTCCGAAAAAGTCACCGGTTACAAGTCCATAAAAGGCTGGACGATTACCGCTTCCGACGCCAAGACGTTGACCGTGGGCAACAGCAAGATCCCGTGGAAGACCGTCTACAACGAAAAGATGGCGATCTTCGCGGAACTGGTCCTTAACTTCGTGAGTTCTTCCGAAAAAACAAAAGGGCTTCACCTGCGCGAACGTTCCCGCCTGAAGACGAACGCGGCGATCGCGCTCTCGCTCTTCTACTCGTCGAATGAATCGGCGATGAAGCTGGCAAGGAAACTCGCCAACGAGGCGGCAGAACAGTTCGACGCGGACGCGGAGGACATCAAGGCGCTGGTTCCGAAGTTCTTCACGAATGAACCCGCCACCGGCGATTAACGATCTCACCAAAAGAAAGGACAACAAACATGGCTCACATCACACCACTCGACACGACAATCATCGTCGCGTTCTTGCTCTCTGTCATCGCTATCGGTGTCGCCGCGACACGGCGCGCCAGTAAAAGCGCATCGGACTTCTTCCTCTCCGGGAGATCGATGCCATGGTGGCTGCTCGGCGTCTCCATGGTCGCCTGCACGTTCTCGTGCGACACGCCGAACCTGGTAACGGACATCGTCCGAACCCAGGGCGTCGCCGGAAACTGGGTCTGGTGGGCGTTCCTGCTCACGGGCATGCTGACGGTGTTCGTCTATGCGAAACTGTGGCGACGGAGCAGTCTCTCCACCGACCTCGGTTTCTACGAGATCCGCTACGCGGGTACGCCCGCGAAGGCGTTGCGCGGCTTCCGCGCCGTCTACCTCGGTCTCGTGTTCAACATCATCGTGATGGGCACGGTGTCGCTCGCGGCGATTAAGATCGGCGCGACGATCTTCGGGCTTTCGCCCGCCGTGACCCTCGCCATCGCGCTCGTCGCCGTCGGCATCTACGCGACGCTCGGCGGGCTGACCGGTTCGATCTGGGCGGACTTCTACCAGTACACCGTCGCAATGGTGGGCGCGATCGCGGCCGCCTATTTCGCGGTGAAGATGTGCGGCGCAGACGGTTCGGGTACCCTCGCGGAACTTTTCAAGAACCCCGCCATCGCCAAGAAGATGACGATGTTCCCCGCCGTCACGGGCGCGGGCTGGAAATCGAACCTCATGACCGTCCTGATCCTCCCCGTCGCGGTACAGTGGTGGGCCACGTGGTATCCCGGCGCGGAACCGGGCGGCGGCGGCTACATCGCCCAGCGTATGCTCTCGGCGAAGGACGAAAAGAACGCCGTCGGCGCGGTGATGCTCTTCAACTTCCTCCACTATGCGCTCCGCAGCTGGCCGTGGCTCATCGTGGCCCTCGCCTCGCTCATCGTGTTCCCCGACCTGACCTCCCTGCAGGAGGCGTTCCCGAACGCCGCCGCGCAGTTCGTGAAGGATGACATGGCCTATCCCGCCATGATCTCGCGTCTGCCGGCCGGCTGGCTCGGTCTCGTCGCGGCTTCGCTTATCGCGGCGTACATGAGCACCATCGCGACGCACCTCAACTGGGGTTCTTCCTATCTGGTGCAGGACTTCTACGTGCGCTTTGTCAACCCCAAGGCCACGCCGCAGAAGCAGGTTATGATGGGTCGCGTGTTCATGCTCGTGCTGTTGCTCGGCTGCGCCGGCATGGCGCTCGTCCTCCAGAGTGCGAAGGGCGGTTTCGACCTCATGCTCCAAGTGGGCGCGGGGACCGGCCTCATCTACATCCTCCGCTGGTTCTGGCACCGCCTGAACGCCTGGAGCGAGATTTCCGCGATGATTATTTCGTTCCTGGTCGCGTGTTTCTTCCAGTGGGGCGCACCGGCGTGCGGACTCACGGGATGGCTGGAAAGCGGCTGGCGGGCGGAGTGGTTCAACCTCGCGGCGTGGAAACTCATCCTCGGCGTCCTCTTCACCACCATCGGCTGGCTCATCGTCACGTTCGCGACGCCGAAGGAGCCGAAGGAAACCCTTGAGGCATTCGACAAGCTCATCCATGCCGATCTGCGCGAACTGCCGATGGGCGTGGTCTGCATGATCTTCGGATGCCTCGCCGTGTGGACGTGCCTGTTCGGTTGCGGATACCTCATCTACGCGGCCGGCGGCGCCGCCTGCTGGTGCCTGGGCGCGGGACTGCTCGTCACGTCCGTGGTCTCCACCTTCATCCTGATGAAATGCGTCGGGAAGATCCGCCTGAGCTAATGATTGATTGACCGGCGGGCGGCCACGGCCGCCCGCCTTTCGCATACCTAGGAACGTACCGCCATGCCGATTTGTCGAAATGTCCAGGCGCTCGCCGGGTACACCCCCGGCGAACAGCCTTCCGATCCGGATATCATCAAACTCAACACGAACGAAAACCCCTACCCGCCCTCTCCGAAAGTGGCGGAGGCGCTGGCTTCGTTCGATTACCGGAAACTCCGCCTCTACCCCGATCCCCTCTTCCACGCCGTGCGGAAGCGGATCGCCGAAATCAACGGCTGCCTCCCTGAACAGGTCTTCGTCGGGAACGGATCGGACGAGGTGCTGGCGCTCTTCACCCGAGCCTTTGTCGAAACGCCGGACGGGACGATCGGGTATTTCGATCCCACCTACTCCCTCTACCCCGTCCTGACCGAAATCCGCGACAGCCGCAAGAATCCCGTCTCCCTTCCGGACGATTTCACCTGGCGGATGCCGGAAGACTACGTCGCCTCCGCGTTCATCCTCACAAACCCGAACGCCCCCACCGGGATCGCTTTCCCGCACGATGACGTGGCGGCCTTTTGCAAGAGGTTTCCGGGAATCGTCCTGATCGACGAGGCATACGCCGACTTTGCCGATCGAAACTGCATGGACATCGCCACGGCCCCCGGAAACGCGAACACGCTCGTGATGCGCACGCTCTCGAAGTCGTTCTCGCTGGCGGGACTCCGCTTCGGGTATTGCGTGGGCCCCGAACCGTTGATTGAAGCCCTCTTCAAAATCAAGGATTCCTACAACATGGACTGGTTCTCGCAGACGCTGGGACTGGCCGCGCTGAACGACCTTGACTCCATGCGGGCGAATGTCGCGAAAATCCGTGCGACGCGGGAACGCATTTCCGCAGAACTACGCCTCCGGGGATGGCGCGTACTGGATTCGCAGACGAATTTCCTCTTCGCTGAACCGCCCGGACACAACGCGGCGGAAGTATTTGAAGCGTTGAAGCGGAAACACATCTACGTCCGTTACTTCCCCGCCCCGCGTACCGCGCCGTATCTGCGCATCACCATCGGGACGGATGAGCAGATGGACGCTTTCCTGCGGGCGGTACAAAACGGCTAAACATCCGCAATCGAGTGCTACCGATTGCACTCGATTGCGATCAAATGTACGCGGCGGGAATTACAAGAAGCGGATGCTGGCGGAATAACCGTGTGCGTCCAGACCTTCGACCTTCGCGAAGGTTTCAATGGCGGGGAGCGTTTCGCGGAGTTCCTTTTCCGTGAATTCGACGAAACTGTGGCGGCGGCGGAAATCGTCCACCGTCAACCCGTTGAACATCGCGGCCGCCCCGCCCGTCGGGAGGACGTGGCTGGGGCCGGCGACAAAATCACCGGCAGGTTCGGGGGTCCACGGCCCGATGAAAACCGCGCCTGCGGCACGTACCTGTTCCATCCACTTACGTGCGTCTTTCACCTGGATTTCAAAGTGTTCCGGCGCGAAACGGTTGACGAGTTCCATTCCCTGCTTCAACGACGGCACGACGACGAACAGCACACCGCCGTTATCCAGCACACGCTGCACCATCGCGGCACGGGAACGCTCTTTCAGCTGTGCCGTCATTTCGCGCCCGACCGCCTCCGCAAAGGCCCGCGACGGCGTTACGAGCAACGCTTGCTCGTGTCCGCTCCCGTGTTCCGCCTGGGACATCAAATCCGCCGCAACCCACGCGGGATTCGCGGTCTCGTCCGCGAGGACGGCGATTTCGCTCGGCCCCGCCACCTGGTCGATGGCGACAAACCCGTAGACCTGACGTTTGGCCGCCGTGACGTAGGCGTTACCGGGGCCGACGATTTTCTGTACCTTGCGGACGGTCTTCGTGCCGAACGCCATCATGCCGATGGACTGGATGCCGCCGACACGGTAAATCTCCGTAGCACCGGCGAGTTTCAGCGCGTAGAGCAGGACGGGGTTGACCTCGCCTTTCGCGTTACACGGGGTACAGGCGACAATCTCCTTCACGCCCGCGACACGCGCGAACGTAACGGTCATAATGGACGTGGAGGCGAGCGGAGCCGTCCCGCCCGGCACATAGACTCCGACGCGGTCCATCGGGGAGTAGAACTCGCCCGTCAAACCGCCCTGTTCCGTCTGGTAGTACCAAGGCGAACGCATTCCCGCCTCGGCGTAGGTCGTAACGCGCTTGTGCGCCAGTTTGACGGCCCGTTTCACAGAAGCGGGCACGACCTTTACGGCGGCGGCCAGCTCCCCGGCGGAAACACGCATCTTCTTCGGCGTCAGTTTCGCATGGTCGAACTTCTGCACCGCCGCAAGCACGGCTTTGTCGCCGTTGGCGCGAATGTCCGCAAGGACGGCGGCGGCGGCGGCCTCCGCCTCCGGCACGAACGCCGGACGTTGCAGAAACGCATCCACACGTGCGGACGGTTTCTTTTCAGACCATGATTCAATCGGGATCTGCATTTTGCCCATGCCCTTTCTGAAGCGCCGTTTCAAAACAAGCGGCTATTTTTTCTCGTCTTTCTTCGCGGGTTTCTTGGCATCCGCCGCTTTCTTGTCGCCCTTCTTCGCGTCCGCCTTCTTATCGTCCTTCTTATCTTCCTTCTTGTCGTCTTTCTTGTCGCCGAACGCACCGTCGAACCCGAACGCGCCGGTACCGTAGGAAGGAATGGCACGGCCGAGTTTTTCGCCCATCAGCTGTTCGACAAGCGAACCGGCCGCGCTTTCCAGGCGGTTCTTTTCCTCTTCCTTTTCCTGGATTTTTGCCACCATTTCATCCCCGCCCTTCCGCTTTTTCATCTTCTTGTACTTTTCGGACTGCTCGGAGATTTTCTTATCCTGCGAAGCGCTCATGCGATCTTCCGCTTTTTCCTTCAACTTCTGGAGCACCTCTTCCTTATCCTGCTTGAGGACACGGAACTTGCGCACCTTCACGGCGGTAGAGGGGAAGTGCTTTTTCTTGAACTCGTCGTTCTCGAGCCACTTCTTTTTCGCCTCGACCATGACGAGGGGGAAGATTTTGGTCTCTTCCTTGACCTGCTTGGTCAGTTCCGCAAGCCCCTCGGCATCGAGGATTTCAAAACCCTTATTCCCCGTCATATCGGTGATTTCGACCAGTTTCGGCGTCAGCTGCTGTGCAGAAACGGCGAACGCAAACCCCATGACAACCGTCAAGAACAAACGCATCTTCATCTCTTCGTACCTTTCGCAAGAAGACCGGCTACTCGTCGGTCTTGTCTTCTGTTGTTTCCGGCGCGGGATTCGCCACCCCGCCGGGTTTCCATTCCTCATCGAACACCCGCGTCTTCACCGTCTGGTGCTGACGCGGAACCCCGCGACGGAAGGTCTCTCCGTCGTGGACCATCCACGGTTTGTCGTAGACCGGCTTACAGAGCGGAGGGAGCGGGGCCTTACGCGGCTGTCCGCCTTCCGCCGACTCTTGGTCTTCCTTCGACTCCGCCGCCTCCGTTTCGGGCGCGGGTTCGTTGAAAAGTTTGACAAACGGCGTCCGCTTTTTCGGCTGCTCCTTCGCCGGCGCGGGCGTCTCCGCCGGTGCGGATTCAGGCGCGGCGGCCTCGGTCACGACCGGTTCGGCGACAGGTTCCGCCGGGGCGGGTGCGGGCGTCTCGCCGGAAGCCGCCTGTGCCGGCGCTGATTCGGCCGGGGCCTCCGCTGCGGCGGGGGCGACCGTCGTCTCCGGCGTATCGGAGGCGACGGCTTCGGCTGGCTGTGCCTCTTTCGGCAGCGAACCGTCATCCCAGCGGGGACGGCGACCGTGACGGGCGCCTGCACGTTCCTCACGACGGGCGCGACGGGCGCCGTTACGATCGGGGATCTTCGCGAGCAACGGATCGTCCGGCTGGAGCATCGTGCATTTCAGCTCTTCGCCGATAAACTTCTCGATGTCGGGAATGATGAACGACTCGTCCTCGTCCGCGAAGGAAATCGCCACACCGGTTGCACCGGCGCGCCCGGTACGGCCGATACGGTGGACATAATCTTCCGGTTCATACGGGAAGTCGAAGTTGATCACGAACCCGATATCATCGACGTGCAAGCCTCGCCCGGCGACATCCGTCGCGACGACGATACGCACCTTTCCGGCACGGAAATCCTCCAGGATGCGCAACCGCTGGTTCTGATTGACATCGCCGCTCAAAACCTCGCATTTGACACCGCGCATACTCAACCCGCGCGCGACATCCTCGGTCGTGTGCCGGCGGTTGCAGAAGATAATCATGCGCGAATCCGGGTACTGCATGATGTGGTTGAAGAGGATGGTGAACTTCTCGTTCGCCGTGACGACGTAGACGATCTGCTTGATCGCCTTGGTGTTGACGGTATCCCCTTCCACCTCGCAACGGACCGGCTCCGCCATCCACTGGGAGGCGAGCTTCATGATGTCCTCGTTCAGCGTCGCGCTGTAGAGCATCGTGGTGCGTTTGTCCTTTTCGGGCAGACGGTGCATGATGGAACGGACGTCGGGGATGAACCCCATGTCGAGCATACGGTCGGCCTCGTCGATGACCAGCGTATCCACGTGACTGAGATCGACGACGTGGCCGCGTGTGAAATCGAGCAGGCGTCCCGGCGTGGCGACGAGCAGGTCGACAGGGGCGTCGAGCACTTCGTCGCGCTGACGGTCGTAATCCATGCCCCCGTAGACGGCAAGGCAACGAAGGCCGCAATACTTGCCCAGCGCCTCTGCGTCCTTGGCGATCTGGACGACCAGTTCGCGGGTCGGGGCGATGACGAGCGCACGCGGGACGCCGCCCTTCGCGGGGCGTTTTTCCGGCGAACGGAGGTACCGCGTGAGGATTGCGACGAGGTAGGCGGCCGTCTTGCCGGTCCCGGTCTGCGCACGTCCGGCGACATTGCGACCCTCCAGCGCCGCGTCAAGGCTGAGCGCCTGGATGGGCGAACAGTACTGGAAACCGAGGTCGGCGATGGCGTGCATCAGTTCGCCGGGAAGCTGGAAATCATGAAACCGCTTCTTGCCTTCCACCGGTTCGACCACATAGGAGGCGGGATCCCAGTTGAAGTGTTCCTCGCGGAGCTGATCGAGACGTTCCTGGGAGACGACGCCTCCCGGACGTTCGCCGGTCGATACGCGGGGTTCGGAACTGCGATCGCGGTCGCGGCCGCCCCTGCGGCCTTCCCTACCCTTGCGGCGGTCGCCGTGTCCAGAGGGACGCGCCGTCGCGACGGGGCGGGGCGCGAGATGACCGGTCTCGTGACCCGGCTGGACATGTCCAACGTCCGCAGCCCGGAGTTCGACTACGGCGGGAAGTACACCGTGGTGCTGGGCAGGCATGATCAGGTGGAATACAAATTTGGCATGTTTATCACCGTTCTGGATATGCTGAAAGAGGGCGACGTGGGCGTGATCGACGTCTCCAGCGGCAGCAAGGCCCATTTCAGCCCGAACTAAGAATGAGGATGACAATTTGCTTACAAAAAAATAAAAAATCTATTGACCATAGAGAAAAAATGGTATAATATAAGCAAGAGCATTGTGTCCGTCATGGAATCAGACCACAAGATACAGAACTGACTATACAGGAGGCAAGACTTATGGATTTCAGAGCCGAA
>JAGAEL010000176.1 GCA_017613085.1 Kiritimatiellia bacterium
GCGCGGCGTTCCGAGCGCCTCCGCCGCGCGCGCGATGTCGCCGGGGGCCGCCACACTGACGGCGGCGGATTCATAGGCGCGGTCGCTCATCGGACCGACGACGACGAACTCCGTCGTCACACCGGCACGGTGTCCGGACGCTTCCGCCAGGAACCGGACTTCCCGTTTCGCAAGATCCGCCACAACCCCGTTCCAGACTTTCAGCGTGGCGGAAGGCTTCTGGCCGGTCTGCCAGGCTTGAATCGCGTTCGTATGGACGGAAACCCATTCGGTCGGGCCGGAAAGTTCAACCGCCCCGACGTGCGCGGCGGAGGAAAGGAGGAGGATAAAAAGAAGAAGCGTCTTGTTCATGGTGTCTGCTCCGAAACGGGGTTACCGGGGGTTCTTACCGCCGAGTTCCTTCTTGCCGACGTCTTTCAGGGAGAGGGAAAGAATCTTCGAAACACCCTTTTCCTGCTGGGTCACGCCGTAGATCATGTCGGAACCGGCGATGGTGTGCTGGTTGTGCGTGATGATCAGGAACTGGGAGTGCGTGAGGAAGTCCTTCAGCGCCTGGACGAATCTGCCGATGTTGCTGTCGTCAAGGGCGGCGTCCAACTCGTCGAGAATACAGAACGGCGCGGGTTTGATCATGAAGATCGCGAAGAGCAGGCTCACAGCGGTCATCGTGCGTTCGCCGCCGGAGAGCAGCGTCACGGACTGCGGGCGTTTGCCGGGAGGGCGGGCGATGATGTCGACGCCGCAGTCCAGCGGGTCTTCCTTGTTCTCCAGCATGATCAGGCGCGCCTCGCCGCCGTTGAACAGTTTGGTGAACATCTGCTGGAAGTTCGCGTTCGCCTGGTCGAACGTCTGGCGGAACATCTCGTACGATTTTGTGTTGATCTCCTGGATGACATTCAACACTTCCGCCTTCGCGTTCGTCAAATCCTCCTCCTGCGCCTTCAGGAAGGAGTACCGTTCCTCCAGTTCCTTGTACTCTTCGATGGCGACGAGGTTGACCTGACCGAGCGCCTGGATGTCGGCTTTGAGCCGGGCGACGCGGTCTTCGATTTCGGGTTGCGGCGGCGGTTTTCCCCCGGTCTCCTTCCAAGCCGGATCCGCCTCCGCGATAAAACGCTGTTCGTCCAAACCGTATTCATTCGAAACGTGGTCGAACAGGTTCTGCCGTTTCATCACCGATTCCTGTCTGTCCAGTTCGGCATGGCTGCGGGCGTCGCGCGCGGCATCCAGCTCGCGACGGCGCTGCATCAACGTGGCGTCGGTTCTCTCGATTTCCGTCTGTTTCCCGGAACGGAGGGCACGCGTCTCGTCGATTTTCGCGTGCAACTCTTCCGATGCCGCCTTGAGCGGTTCGAGGGATGCGGTGAGCTGTTCGATTTCGCGGTTCAGTTTTTCAATGCTGCCGTTGTAGGATTCCACGCCGCTGCTGCGTCCCTGGATCGTCCGGTTGAGTTCGTCGATGCGCGTCTGCAACGATTCCTGCTGGGTATCCGCATAACTCAGCTGCTGCGTGAGGCTGGAAACCTGAATGCGGGATTCCGTCAACGCCTGGCTGAGTTCGCTGTAGATGCCCTCCATCGCTTCAAGGCGCGAAGAGGCTTCCTGCGTCGCCTCCAGCAGGCGTGCGCGGTCGGCGGTGACGGTCTCCAGTTCGGCGGCAAGCGCGACACGCTTTTCGTCGTCGTCCGCCGTCAACGCCTTGATCCCGTTCAATTCCGTTTCGACGGCTTCGAGCCGTGAACGGGCGCGGGCGGCATCGCGGTCGATCGCCTGGAACTCGCCCTCTGCCTGTGCCGCCTTCCGGCGGTCTTCGTCCAGCTCGCTCCGCGTCTGCGTCAACTGCAGGGAAAGTTCGGCGGAACGGGCGTTCAACGCTTCGAGCGAAGCGGTGGACTGCGCGAGCCTCTGACGGAGGTCGTCCAGCTGGGTCTCGGTTTCCGTCATCAACATCCGGCGGGCGAGCGGACTGGAAACCGCGCTGTCGGGCATCCAAAGCTCGGCGCATCCGTCTCCGTGGAAGACCGCGCCGTCCTTCGTCACGACGGCGGCGTCCGGCGGGAGCGCCGGAAGCGATTCGAGCGATTCGGCGAGGAAGACGTTTCCGAGAAGCCGGTCTGCCGCCTCGCGGAAATCATCGGAAACCGTCACGAAATCCAGCAGCCTTGCGAGTCCTTCCGGCGCGGCGCGGGGCGCGGGCTTCGGGAACGCGCCGGTGGAGAGGATGACTTTCGCCGCCGTGTGTTCGCCGTGCGAAAGCAGCTTCGCGAACAACGTCCGCGCCGTCTCGGCGTCGCGCACGACGACGGCATCGAGCCAGGCGCGGAGACTCGCCTCCACGGCGAGCCGCAACTCCGCCGGCGCGTTGATCTTTTCGGCAAGCGCGCCGAGGACTTCGCCGGCGGCGAGGGAGAGCGGATTCGCCGGATCGAGCAGGAGCTTCGCACCGCCGGAATAGTCGCCGGCCGCCTCCTTGCTGTCCGACAGAAGGTCGAGCTGCGCCTGTTTCGCCGCCGCCTCCGACTGCATCCGGGTATTCTCCTCCTGCAACCGGTGAAGCGTTTCCGACGTTTCGTCGCGTTCCTCTTCCAGCGTCGCGAACCGCGTCTCGCACGCTTCCGCGTCCTCGCGCAGGGCGTCGAGCCGCGCCTTGATGGTGTCGCGGACGGACGAGGTCGCCTCGAGCGATTCGCGGACTTGCGCGTATTCGGCGGAGAGCCGGTCGCGCTTCATCAGGATTTCGCGCTGGCGGTTATCCATCTCGCCCATGATCTGCTGAATCTCGGACGCGCGGCGTTCGCATACCATCTGGTGCTGGCGGTCCTGCTGAAGCTGGGTGCGCGTCTGTTCGAGTTCGTCGCGGTGGGCGTCGAAACGGGCTTGCGCGTCTTCGAGTTTCTGTTTCTCGGTCTCCATCGCCTTGACGGTCAGGAGGCGTTTCTGCTCCAACGAGTCGAGCTGCATACGGATCTGGTCGATCTGCTGTTGCGTCGCGTTGATTTCGAGCGTATCGCGTTCCGCCCAGGAACGGTACTCGTTGATCCGTTCGCCGTTGGTCTTGATCACTTCCTGTGCGCGGACGTGGGCGTTGTCCGCTTGCGCGGCCTGTTCCGTCAGGACGGCGATCCGTTCTTCGATTTCGTGGATTTCGCCGTGCATCCGGGACGATGCGGCTTCCGCCTCGGCGACGAACTGCTGGTGTTCTGCGGACTGGCCGTCGAGCAGACGGATGGACTCGTCGATCTGGGCGATCCGTTCTTCCAGCGCGGCGATACGGCATTTGGAGAGATAGATGTCCAGCCCCCGCAACTCGTCGTGAAGTTCCTGGTAGCGGCGGGCCTTCCCCGCCTGGCGCTGGAGGGAGCCGATCTGGCGCTTGACTTCGCGGATGACATCGGCGAGACGCTGCATATTGATGTCGGTCTGGTCGAGTTTACGCAACGCTTCCTTGCGATCCGCCTTGAACTTGGTGATGCCTGCCGCTTCCTCGAAGACGGCACGCCGGTCCTCCGGCTTTGACGAAAGAATGGCATCGATCTGTCCCTGCGCCATGACGGAGTAGGAGGTCGTGCCGATACCCGTTCCCATGAAAAGACGGTTCACGTCTTTAAGACGGCTGGGCACTTTGTTGATGAAATACTGGCCTTCGCCCGAACGGAAGACACGGCGGGTGATCGTCACCTCGTTGAACTCCGTTCCGAGCAACTTTTCACAGTCGGTGAAGGTGATGGAGACTTCCGCCATGCCGATGGGCTTGCGGCTGTCGGTGCCGTTGAACACGACGTCCGCCATGTGGGCGCACCGCAGCTGCGTGGGGCGCTGCTCGCCGAGAACCCAGCGGATCGCGTCGGAGACATTGCTCTTGCCGCACCCGTTCGGGCCGACAATCGCAATCATCCCCGGCTCGAACTGAAGCCGGGTTTTGTCGGCGAAACTCTTAAAACCAGTGATTTCAATCTGTTTCAGGTACACGTTCTTCCCTCAAAATAGAAAGGGCAGTATACCAAATGGAAGGGCAGATTTCAATGCTTTATTACCGAGGGTGCATCCGCAAATCGTGCGGACGCGTAACCACGGAAAACAGGTGAAGCGGGGCACGTCCGGAATGTGAAAACGACAACAAGGGACAACAAAAAGATTGTCCCGGTTGTCTTGTTTGTCCCGGTTGTCTTGTTTGTTTCCTTGTGCAAGGAGGCGCGGGCGGATACGGGAGGGCGCGTGTCCTCACGCGCCGCATGAGAGCTCGGTCGCGACGGGGCGCGACCCTCCCGCTCTTTCCTCCGCGTCTCTGCGCCTCTGCGGGAGACAGAGGATTTATTATTTATCGAGTGGCGGGTTACCCCCCGGACACGCTGCCGCGCGTCCGGGGGGGAGGTGTCTGCCGGGTTAAACGGCGGCGGGGTCCAGCACCCAGCCGTTGGAA
>JAGAEL010000018.1 GCA_017613085.1 Kiritimatiellia bacterium
ACGCCCGACATCCCCTCGTAATCTATCGAAAGCATGTCCTCGCGCTTCAGGTAGTTCATCAGCATCGACGGGCGCCCCGTCGTCGCCCACGTCGCCTTGAAGCCGCTCGGCGACTTGGCGTCAAGCGTCAGCGCGACGGAGACGGGGTTGTACACCGTCGTCGCGTCATCGGGGGAAAACCTGAATCCGTTGTACCACCGCTTCATCTCGGCGCGGTAGTCCTCATAGCTCTTGCCCATAATCTCGGCGTGTTCGCGCAGATGCTCCTCGAAGTTGGCGGTAAGCTCCTCCTCCGTGTAGCCGAACATCGTCGCGTACTCCCTGCGCTGCGAGACGTCCACGAGGTTGCTCAAGGCGGAGAACACGGAAAGCCGCGTGAACTTCGAGACGCCCGTCATGAAGAGGAACCTGATGTCGCCCGTGCGGTTCTTCATCTGCGAATAGACGGCGGAAAGGCGGTCGCGGATCGCCTCCGCAAAGGCGACGTCGCCGAGCGCGTGTCCCACGGGCACGTCGTATTCGTCCACGAGGATCACGACGCCCTTCCCGCCGTTCGAGGAGGAGAGGGACGTAATGGCGCTACCGAAGTTCTCATGCGCCGACTTTGCCTTGTCGTACGGGAAGCCCGCCTCGCGCAGCCTGTCCTCCACATGGTTGGCGAGGTTCTTCTCGAACTCCTCAAGGCTCGTCGTCGTGAGGTCGTTGAACTCGAAGTGGATGATGGGGTACTTCTCCCACTTCCAGTCCGTCTTGTCGATGTAGAGTCCCTTGAACAGCTCGCGCCGCGCCGAGAAGAGCGCCTTCATTGCGGAGATGGTGAGGGACTTTCCGAACCGGCGCGGACGCGACATGAAGAAAAGATTCGTGCCGACGTCCGAGACAAGACGGTGGATAAATTCCGTCTTGTCAACGTAGATGCAGCCCTTCTCCCGTAACTTGGGGAAGTCGTGTGTGTCTGTCGCTATCGGTTTCATCGGTGCGCATTATACCATGGGTTCTCCTCCACAGTCAACGCTTCGCAAAGATGAACCGGAAATAGGACATCCGACTCCCGACGTCAACACCCAGACGCGACAAGCGCATCCCACCTCTCTCGACGCCCGTCACCGCGTGGGCGTGCGTTACCACACGCCCACGCTCCACGTCGCGGCGGGCTTGGCGAGTTTCGCGGTGCCCGTCCCGGTTCCCTCCACAACCACGCCCGTGGCCTTCACGGTGAACTTCTTGAGCTTGCCGCCCTGGAGGGCGTAGACTTTGAAGCTTCCCTTGAAGAGGCCGGTCTTCGGCGTGTAGGTCAGTTTCATCGCGGAGAGGTTCGGCTTCTTCGGGTCGTTGTCACCGCTCAACGTCCCCTTCGCGTATTTGATGGAGGCCGCCTTGTCGAACACCCACTTTCCGCCCTTCACGCGCACCGGTTCGCCGTCCGGCAAAAGCCCCTCGATCGTTCCCGCCGGGAGGGTCCCGCTTGTCGCGGCCGTGTATACCTTCGCGTCCGTTCGCGTCCAATTGCCGCCGACCTTCGCGGAGGCGACCGTATACCCGCCGACCGAGCCTTCAAACCCGTTGCCGCCGATGTTCACCGAAAGCGTTCCAAGCCCCTTCACGCCCAGGTTCGCCGAAATCGCATGATCCGTGGGGACGTTGAACGCCGCAGCCTTTAGCGTCCGCTTCTTCCCGTCCAGCAATGTGACGCTACCGGAAATCTTGGCGTTGTGTTTCTTGGCGTTCGGTTTCGCGACTTTCAACTGAACCACCCCCGCGACATTCCCGTCTGCGTCGTAAACCGCGCCGTCCAGAATCACCGCCTTCTTCGCCGTCCATGGGGTGAGGACGGGGTTCGCCCCCGTATCCCCTCCGTCGGAGGGCGGTTGTATCGTCCCGCCGCCGGGGGACACTTCCCGCCAGTGCGCGTAGTAAGCGCCATCCGCTGTGACGGGTGTCGTTCCTGAGATCTGTGTTCCGCCGATTTCCGCCGTGAACCAGCCGACGAATTCAAAGCCGGCGCGTTGCGGTACGGGAAGCGCGCCCACCAGCGTTCCCTCCTCGATTTCGTAGGGGCCGGAATCCCCCGTCCCGCCGTTCACATGGAGCGTGACCGTGTGCGTCACCGGTCCGATGACGGTGAAGGTGATGGAGGTGGTGTTGTTGGCATAATCCGTCTCGGCAAGGGCGTTGTCGGCGTTGAGCTGGAGCATGAGCGTGTACTCGCCCGGCGCGAGGTTCTGAAGCAGTTCGGGGGTCGCATTCGTCTGCCAGCCGAAATTGTAAGTGGTATGAGCTGCCCAAGTATGTTCATACTCGAATGTACCCGACTTTCCGCCGCTCAGCGTGAAACGGTTCGTCACGTCGAACGCCTCGCCGCGCCAGTATTCGTCGAAGGCGTACGAGAGATAGATCGGGTCGCCCACACGGATGGTCGCCTCAGACTGCGGCACCGTAGTCCCGTACACGTAACGGTTGGTCGTCACCATCAGCGACCACGTGTATTTCACGCCGGATATCGTGGCCGTCGGCGTATAGACATAGAAGTCGTACGGATTGCCCGCACCTTCAGGAGGAGGTGCGTAGGTGATTCGCGCTCCGCACCACACGCCATCCGCCGGCAAGCCCTGTTCGCCGACAACCCCCGTCCAGCCTGTCGAATTCTGCGCAGCGTAGACGATGAATCTTTCTCTGTTGAACGCAAACGGCGTCAATTCCGGCGTTGCCGTCATGGTCGCGCCTTGAAAGTCCACGTAATGAAGGGCTGGACAATCTGCGAAAGCAAAGCATCCGAGCTTTGCCACCTTGCCCATGACGGTCACGGTATTCAACGACAAGCATCTGGCAAACGCATGGTTTCCGATCTCCTGAACAGAGGCAGGGATCGCTATGTCCGTCAATGCCGTGCAGTCCAGGAACGCGACGTTACCGATTGTCTTGATGCCCGTACCCCAGTTGATTGTTTTCAGCGACGTGCAGTTATAAAAAAATCCATCATCGTATATACCGGCGAGCCTTGAATCCGATGTCCATCCCCCGTATGTTCCTGTTGAAGTGTTGATGCCGCCACTTGTGGACGTACCATAGTAACGTACAGAGGGAAGCTCTTTTACTGTATTGCCAAACGTTACCTCTGTCAGGCTGGTACAACCAGAAAACACTCCCGTTTCTAATTCTGTGTTTAATTCATCCCTGTTGGTTGGGATTGCAACGGATGTCAAAGCATTCTTGCATCCTGCAAACGCGCGGTAGTTGATATGCTGGATTGACGTCGGAAGTACGAAGTTCTGGAGATTTGCGCAATCCTGAAACGCCTGCCCCTCAATGGCGACAACTTTTGCCCCAAACACCACATTCGTAAGGTTCGGCAAATCACGAAATGCCATCTCTTTTATCGTTGTTACGCCATCCCCTATCACCACCGAACCTAGGCTTGAACAACCCAGAAACGCATGATAACCTATTTCCGTTACCGTGTTCGGGATCGACACGCTCTCCAGAGCCGAGCAATTAAGAAAAGCCACATTGCCAATCGAT
Source organism: Kiritimatiellia bacterium (assembly GCA_017613085.1). Lineage (GTDB taxonomy): Bacteria > Verrucomicrobiota > Kiritimatiellia > RFP12 > UBA1067 > RGIG8368. The sequence continues at coordinate 3,520 of JAGAEL010000018.1, forward strand.
TTGAGACTGGAACCCCAGTTGATTGTTTTCAACGACGTGCAGTTGTAAAAGAGTCCGTCGGTATATGTACCGCTCAGTCTTGAGTCTTTTGTCCACGCACCGTATGTTCCCGTTGAAGTGGTAATGCTGCCACTTGTGGACGTACCGTAGTAACTTGCAGAAGGAAGTTCTTCCACCGTATCGCCGAACGTCACCTCTGCCAGTTTTGTACATTCGGAAAAAACGCCCTTTCCCAATACTGTAGTATGGTTGTCCTCGTTAGCGGGGATGGTGACCGATGTTAGTGCATTCTTACATCCTGCAAACGCACGATAGTTGATGTGTTCAATCTTCAGAGGTAATTCAAAATTCCGCAAGTTCGCGCAATCCTGAAACGCCTGTCCCTCAATGGTGACAACACTGGCACCGAATGTCACATTCGTAAGGTTCGGCAAATCACGAAACGCCATCTCTTTTATCGTTGTTACGCCATCCCCTATTACCACCGAACCTAGGCTTGAACAGCCCAGAAACGCATGATAACCTATTTCCGTTACCGTGTTCGGAATCGACACGCTCTCCAGAGCCGAGCAATTAAGAAAAGCCACATTGCCAATCGATTTGAGACCGGAACCCCAGTTGATTGTTTTCAACGACGTGCAGTTGTAAAAGAGTCCGTCGGTATATATACCGCCCAGACTTGAGTCTTTTGTCCATGCACCGTATGTTCCCGTTGAAGTGGTAATGCTTCTTGTGGATGTACCGTAGTAAGGCACTGACGGTAATTCCGTTAGTCCGTCACTCAACGTCACCGATTCCATCGAAGAGCAACCAGAAAATACTCCTCGCCCCAAAGACGTGACCGAATTCGGCATGACAAACGCTTCAAGATTGTTGCATCCTTTGAACGCGGCCGCGCCAATGGAAGTCAAGCCCTCTCCCAAGATGGTTACAGACTTGAGGTTTCCGCACCCGGCGAACGCACTGGCGGGAATTCCCGTCACCGAAGCTGGAATTGTCACGCGAACGGCGCGCGTCTTTCCCGCGAACACATCGGCGTTAAACGCCGTCACGGGATTGCCGCCAAGAGTATCGGGAATCGTAAGGTTCGTCGTCTCAAACGAGACACCCGTGACCGTCCCGCCGTTGTACGTCCACACGTTGCCGGCGTCGTCCGTCCACGTATCATCCGCCCACGCACCGCAGGGCGTAAACGTCGCCATGACAGCCGCAAGGGCTGCTGCAACCGTCCCCATCATTCGCTTCATGCTCTTTACCTTCCTCTGTCCCGTGCGGGATTTCCGACGCGACGTTCGCCTCTCGATGCGATGGAAGGATAAAGAAAGAGGCGTGTTCCTTAGGCTTCCCTGTCTACCTGTGAGGCCGACCAAAGCCCGTAGCGAAAACATGAAAGCTCAAAACACGCCTGGGAATACTCCCAGACGCGCCTCGCCAGACATGTCGTTCGCTACTGATAGTTGGTCGTTTCACAGGAACGATGTTGTCCGCGTTCAACGCGTTCTCGTGTCCCGTCCGCAGGTTTTCTCCCCTGTTTCGCAAAACACGATGACTCCAGCATAGCACGGAATAAACCGACTATGCAACATTAAACCTATTCTTGAAAAATAGGTGCGGATTCCAAATTACACCTGATTTGTGTTGATTTGCGGTTAGGGAAAAAAGGGCGCGATCGATCACAACCCCACGATGTGGAGCGTTTTGCCGTCGAACGGAAGGTCTCGGTTATAGATCTTCTCGTCCCAGGACTTTGCCTTGTCCTCGTCGAACACCGCCATCCAGCCTTCGGCGAGACCGAGATGGTCGAGATAACCGGCGAGTTGGGCGGGCGACTCCGTCGGCGAGAAATTGCGGCACATCTTAAGCTCCACCGCATAGCGGAACTTCCCGAACTCCACGCAGAGGTCGAGACGTTTCGAGCCGAGCGCCATTTCGCGGGCGATACGCCCTCCGCCGTTCACGACGCGCTGGAGGTAGCCCATCATCACGAGATGCGGTGTCGCCTCGTTGTAACCGTACACCTCGCGGTCGGCACCGCTGTTCTCACGCCAGAACCGCTGGAACTCCGTCATCAACGCGGGCATATCGAGAGAGCCGTCGGGTTTCAGCCAGAACGGCTGACCGTAGCGCATCTTGAAGTCCTCCTGCTCATCGAAGGTAAGATAACGCAACATGATTTCCGCATACATCGGATTGCCGGGCACAAGGCCGCCCTTGCCGTCTTCACGTAGGATGCCAAGGTCGAGAACGTAACGGTAGTCGTCGTCATTACGCTGTACACCACGTTCTTTACCGAGGATGACCGGCTCCACGACTCGCCTCACACGCGGCTCCTTCAGCCGCTCCATGAGGCTATCGACATGCGTACCACGCGCACGGATGATCGTCTCCTTCGCCGTGGCGACGTCATCCACCGTGATTGGTTCGTCGTAACGGTATCCATGGATGTTCTCGACGCACTCTTCGGCTATGGCGTTCACGAGCCACGGCTGGCCCAACGTGTATTCATATACCTTTTCAACAACCCCGTTGCCGAAAATCTGTCCGGTCGCCTCCGTGTGCTGCGCATAGAGACGTGCGATATCGTCCCTTCCGAAATTGGCAATGGTCAGGTCGCGCTTGATGATGTTGAAGGGGCTCGCGCTGCCGAGAGTCTGGCCGTCCGGGCGGACGCGCGCCTTGTAGTCACGGATGTCACGCATACCGACGAGTGCGACGGACGTGGGGAACGGCGATGTGTCCCGTGTTATGTAGCCGTCGCGCAGCTGACGCAGGAACGTGATGAGCGTGTCGTCCGAAAGGCAGTCCACCTCATCGAAGAACACGGCGAGAGGTTTCTCCGACTTCTCGGCCAGAAGCGCGAGAAACGCTTTGACATCCAGCCCCGGCGACGGCGGGCGGAGCGCGGGTATTTCCGAATTGGGATCTCGGACGAGGTCCTTGAAGAGCGGATGCCGCAGCACGGCGTTGCGCATCGACTCAACGATCTTCGGAATCCCCTCTCGCGGATCGGTGAACCGCTGGATCGTCTCTACCGTGAAATAGAGGGCGTTCATCCGGTCACGTCCGTTGATCTCACGGACCAGCGCCTTCAGCGCGGTCGTCTTGCCGGACTGCCTTGCGGCGTGTAGCACGAAGTAACTACGCTGCTCGACGATGCGCACGATCCCCGGCAGCCTTTCGAGTGCCGGGAGCATATAGTGTTCGTCTGGAAAGCACGGCCCTGCTATGTTGAAACAGCGTTCCATCGTTTACCTCATTCATTTCCCTCAAATCGTTCCCCGCACGGACGGTGGCGACTTGCAGCACACGGAAATCCACTCTCGCCCGAACGGCAAGGACTATAACCCCAAAACTTATGCTGAGCAAGGATGTTTTTATCGTACCAGCGCCAGGAGGCGGGAGACGCTTTCGAGTTTTTCGTCCGCCGTCGCGCCGCGCAACGCGGGGATGCGCCCGTTCACCAACAGGGGAGCACGGGAGTTGCGCGGGTAGAAATAGACTTTCCCGTCTGTCGAATCGATCCGGGCGACTTTCTTTTTCGCCGCTTGGATACGCAGCGAGGCCAGCCGGAAGAGGCGCGTGACGGCGGGCGGCGGTTTCCCGAACCGGTCGTCGAGTTCGCGCCGTAACGCCTTGACTTCTTCGGGCGAGGTGAGTTCCGCCAGCCGGCGGTGGAAGAGAAGGCGGTGCCGGTCGTCCTCGATGTACCCGTAGGGAATACAGGCGGAGGTGGCTTCGGCGATGTTGCCCGGCGAGAAGTCGAGGAAGTCCAAGGAGAGCGAAACATCGACCAGCTGGGGCGGCTTTTCGCCCTTCAACCTGGCGATGGTCTGTTTTAACAGCTGGCAGTAGAGACCGAACCCGATGGCGGCGATCTGGCCGCTCTGTTCCCGTCCGAGAAGATTGCCCGCACCCCGGATCTCCAGGTCGCGCAGGGCGAGGTTGAACCCGGCGCCGAGTCCGCTGTGCCGTTTCAATGCGTCAAGCCGGTTGCGCGCCTCTGCATCGATCAACCCGTTTTCCGGGAGTAAAAGCCAGGCGTACCCTTTCTGCGCGGAACGCCCGACACGCCCGCGCAACTGGTAGAGGTCGGCGATACCGAACCGGTCGGCGCGGTGGATGAGGATGGTGTTCGCGCGCGGAATGTCCAACCCGCTTTCGACGATGGTCGTGCTGAGCAACACGTCGATCTCTCCCGCGAGAAACGCCTGCATGATGTCGGCGAGCTGCCCCGGCGGCATCTGCCCGTGTGCGACGGCGACCCGTGCGTCGGGCAGGAGCCGCTCCAGCCGTTGGCGCATCCGCTCGATGGTCATCACGCGGTTGTAGAGGAAATACACCTGTCCCCCTCGGTTTAGTTCCCGGCGGATCGCGGATTCGACCGCGCTGTCGCTGTCGCGCACCACTTTCGTTTCGACGGCGACACGCTCCTTCGGCGGTGTCTGCAAAAGGCTCATGTCGCGCGCCCCCGTCATGCTCATGTACAGGGTGCGCGGAATCGGCGTGGCGGAGAGCGTCAGGACGTCCACGATCTGCCGGGCGCTTTTTAATTTTTCCTTGTGGGCGACGCCGAACCGCTGTTCCTCGTCGATGATCAACAGGCCGAGGTTTTTGAACTGCGCGTTCTCCGACAGCAAGGCGTGCGTCCCGATCACGATGTCGATGGAACCCGCCGCCACGCCTTTCCAGACGGTCTGCCGTTCCCCCAGGCTGCGCAGACGGTTGACGACGGCGATGTGGACGGGAAAGTCCGCCATGCGTTCCCGGAAACTTTCGAAATGCTGTTCGGCGAGAACCGTCGTCGGCACGAGGACGGCGACCTGATACCCGTTCATCACGGCGATGAACGCGGCGCGCATGGCGACCTCTGTCTTACCGTACCCCGCGTCTCCGCAGACCAGGCGGTCCATCGGGCGGGGACGGGCGAGGTCCTGCTTGATCTCGTCGATCGCCTTCTCCTGGTCGGGCGTCTCCTGGTAGGGGAACGCGGCTTCGAACTCCGCCATCCAAGGCGGATTCGGGTCGAAGACCGTACCCTCCACGATCTGCCGCTTCGCCTGGGTTTCCAGTAGCGATCCCGCCAGATCGAAGACGGCGCGTTCCGCCGCCGCCTTCTCTTTCGTCCAGCGCGTACCGCCCAGCTTGTGCAGCGTGACGCGGTGTCCCGCGATGCCGATGTAGCGGCTGAGGAGGTTCGCCTGTGTGACGGGGACGTGCAGACGCGCCCCTTCCGCGTATTCGACGGTGAAGACTTCGATGCGCTTCCCTTGGATTTCGATTTCCGTCGAACCGAGGTAGCGGCCGATGCCGTGGTTGACGTGTACCACGTAATCGCCCGGTTCGAGGTCGTCGGGCGACTCCACGCGCGCCCCTTGGCGACGGCTTGCGGGCGTGGCGTGGCGGAATGTTTTTTTCCGGACGGCGTAAAGGTCGGGCTGCGCGGCGACGGTCAGACCGGGCAGGGTGAACCCGCCCGACAGCGCGAGCCGGAGAAACTGCGGCAGCGGCTGTGTTTCGTCATCCCCCGCGAGCGTGCGAAGCTCGTGCGAAAGCATCTCCACGGAACCGGCGGTGTCGGCGCAGAGGATAACCTGGTCTCCGCGTGAGGCGCGGGCGAGGAATTCGCGGAAGAGTTTTTCACGCGCCTCGTTCAACAGGTCGGGATGCCTTGCCGTCTCCGCGCCGAACTCGCTTAGTCCGAGAATGGCGCCGATTTCAAAGGGAAGCGTGGGAATCCCCGGAGGCGGCGGATCGCCCGTGTAGAGTTGCAGCGAGGGATCCCGCGCCTCGAAGGCGGCGAGCAGGTCGTTCCACTTCGTCTCCGCCTCCTTCAAGTCGTTGCCGACACACAGCGTCTCGTTCCGGATCCGGTCGAAGTCGAGCCAGAGCACCGCGCTTCCGGCGGGAAGCAGCTCGGTAAGGCGGGTGGTTTTACGGAGCGCGGATTCGGAGCAGGGCGGGAGCCAGACGGATTCCCCCTGTTCGAGCGAGCGTTGCGTCACGGGGTCGAACGTCCGCAGGGACTCCAGCTGCACGTCGAAGAACTCCGCGCGCCAGGGCGTCTCGCCCGCCGGCGGCCAGATGTCGAGGATGCCGCCGCGAACGGCGAACTGGCCTTGCGAATCCACGTCCGGTACGCGGGTGTAGCCGCCGTGCGCAAGTTTTTCGATGAGTTCGTCCAGCGCGTAGGCGTTACCCGCCGCGAGGGTGACGGAGGCGGCGTTGACGCCGTAGGGGTCTGGGACGGGGTTGAGAAGGGCGGGTAGGGAGGTGACGATCACGAGGGGTTGGGCGCCTTCCGGTCGCTCCGAACGGAGGGCGCGGACGGCACGGAGCCGCGCGCCCTCCGCCTCGGCGTCGCCTGGAAACGCTTGCGGAAACGGGAACGACTCCACGCCGGCCTGTTTCCCGAATGAACAGATGTCGCCGTATACCCGTTCCAATTCTGCGGGACCGGGAACGATTGCCAGACAGCACGTTGTCGCGCCGCGCCGGGCGAGCGCGACGGCAGAGAGCGCGGCGGACGCGCCCGGCAACGCGGGGGCGGCGAGTTTCCGGGGATCGCCCCTTGGGAACGCCTTTAAAAAACGCGATTGAAAACTCTCAAGTAACGTCGGCATGACGATTTAGTTTCCCATCGTGAACTCCACCAGGACGGGCGAATGGTCGGTGATGTCCAACACTTCCTGGTAGACGCCGATTTCATGCCGGAGGGCATGGATTCCTTTGGTGTAGTAGATGTGGTCGATGGAACGATCCGGGATGTCCATCGCGGCCGGACTTACGGAACCGTGATACTTCCCGTCCGCGCCGCGCACGGGATTCCCGTGGTGCGAGCAGTGGTTCGAGCGGATGTCCGCATGGCTGGCGGCGTTCTGGAAACCGCCGCTCCGCAGCATGGCGTGGGCGATCGACTTCTCCGTCGAATTGAGGTCGCCGCCGAGGATCGCCGGAAGCCCCGCCCCCCACTTGCGGCGCAGGGTGGCGAGTACGCCGAGAATGTGCCGGGCGTTCAGTTCGCGGATGGTGTCGCTTTCAAGCCCGTTCCGCTTCCACCAGAAGTGCGTCGCGAATGCCGCGAAGCGTCGTTTGCCGGTCTTCTCCTCCAGTACGGCCCACGTCACGCTTTTCGAGGACTGGAGCGAGAGGTGGAAGAAGTCCGTTCCGCTGTCCAGCAGACGGAACCTGTCCGTACGGTAGAGGAGCGGTTCATGGTTGATGTGCTTCGGGGTCTTCTTCCCCTTTAACGCGGCGCGGCGCAAGGCGGCGGCCTCGTCGCCGCGCACGAGGGCGTACCCGGCCTTTCCGAGATGGGCGAACATCGGGCTTTGATACCAGTTCGTCGTGACCTCCTGAAGCGAGACGACATCCGGCGTGTCGCGGAGGATCGCCGCCTCCATGCCGGCCTCGCGCTCGGGGACGGGATTCTCGAAGTAGTCGCCCCAGACGTTCAGGGTGAGGAAACGGAACCGCGCAGGTTCTTCACCCCCATAGACCTTCGGCGAGGCGATCGCCGTGCATAGCGCAAAAACGGCGAAAACGAAACAAGGCAGATGGTGTGACCGCATCGTGTCGCCGCCCATGAAACCCCCGTTCTGCACTGCTGCGAACGTGTAGATGTCCGTCGTTACTTTTCCCATACCGGTTTTCCCTCCCAGACGCATCGCGCGTCCCGTGAAAAAGAAAATCCTACCATGTTTCAGACAGGATGAACAGGATTTTGACATCCCCCCTTTCGGGTTGGGCGCATCCGCGAATCGTGCAGACACGTAACCACGGAAAACGGGCGAAACGGGGGGGGACGTCTCGCACGGGAGGGCGCGTGTCACCACGCGCCGCACGACAGGCGACACCCGACAGCCGCCACTCGGTCGCGACGGGGCGCACCCCTCCCGCTCTTTCCTCCGCGAGAGGTAAAAACGACAACAACAATGATTGTCCCGTTTGTCTTGTTTGTCCCGGTTGTCTCGTTTTTTGCGTTGTGGTTAAAAACACGAGGTACAAATCATTCCCGAATCATTTCAGGTTCTGCTTTTCGCGTTGCTTTTGGTGTGACGGCTGTGGTAGACTGAACCCGTATTCGCGTTTGACAAGGTGAAACGACATGAACGGACTACGGACAATCTGGCTTCTTCTTACGGCCGCCACGCTCTTGACCGCGCAAGGGGCGGAACGGTTTGCGCGTTACCGCCATGCCTTTAATTATGACACGCTCGCGCTGCAGGTTCAGCTCGACCGCCTCAACCTTTCCTGCAACTGCATCGACGGTTATTGGGGGGCGAGAACCGAAATCGCGCTGATGACCTGGCAGCTGCTCAACGGCCTTGAACCCACGGGAAAGCCCGACGCCAAGGTGTTGGACGCGCTCGGCGGCGATACCAACGTCCTTCAGTCGGTCGTGGTCTCGGCTTCTGACTACGCCGGGCTTGTTGCCATTCCGGCGGACTGGAAGGCGCGCGCGCGGCTGGCTTCGATGAATTACAGTTCCGTTCTGGAACGCCTGGCGGAGAGGTCGCATGCGACGGAGGGGTTGCTTCGCCGCCTCAATCCTTCCGTGCAATGGCCGAACCCGACCGTGGGCACCGTGGTCCGACTGCCCGCGTGTAATCCCCCCGGCAGACGGAAGAGGGAGTACGCCACCGTGCTGCGGATTTCGCTTTCGCGCATGGAAATCACCGCGTTCAACGCGGAGGGCAAGTTGATCGCGCTCTTCCCCTGTTCCATCGCCCGCGAGAAGGCCCACCGCCCCGCCGGGCAGCTTGCCGTCAAGAATGTCGCGGCGAACCCGACCTACCTGTACGATCCGCAGTTGTTCACGCCGGGGACGAAGGACAAGGTGAAACTCCAGATTCCCGCCGGCCCCAACAACCCCGTCGGAACCGGATGGATCGGGCTTTCCCTGCAAGGGTACGGAATCCACGGGACGCCGTCCCCGGACAAGATCGGGCAGGCGGCGTCGCACGGTTGTTTCCGCCTGGCCAACTGGAACGCCAACAAGTTGATGCACATGGTTTCGCCCGGTGTGCCGATCCTTGTCGAAGAGTAACGGAGCCCGCACATGAACCGAAGAACGTTTCTGTTTTCCGCGCTGGCCGCCACCGCCGCGCCCGACGCCGTGCGCGCGGCCGCCGCGAAGGCTCCGTCTGGGAAAGCGGCCGCAAGGAAGAAACCCGGACGTCTGATTGTCTCCGCCCCGATGTTGCAGAATGTGGCGGAAACCTCGATAGGTGTCGCTTTCGCCGTTTCGGCGGACGCGAGCGGGTGGGTGGATTACGCGGAGTCTCCCGACCTCTCCGGGGCGATCCGCGCCTATTCGGGCGGGCACGGCTTGATGGAGGTCAACGACAAGGTTGCGCTCGTCCGCCTCACCTCCTTGAAGCCGGCGACGCGCTACTATTACCGCGTCGGGGCGGACCGGATCCTCTACAAGGGCGGGTATTCCATGAAGAACCTCGGCCCCGAAACCGATTCCGCGATCCACTCCTTCACGACGCTCGGCGCGGCGGCGTCCGGTTCCTTCTGCGTCATCAACGACACGCACAACCGGAAGCCGATCCTCGACATGGTGTTTGCGAAACTGGCGGAGTTGAAACCCGCCGCCGTCGTCTGGAACGGCGACGTCTCCAACTGCACCGAGACCATCGACGAGGCGATCGACATTTTCCTCCGCCCGCACGAGAACCATCCCGCGTATGCCGCCGACACGCCCTACCTCTTTGTGCCGGGGAACCACGACTTCCGGGGGCGTTTCATGCGCCGCCTCGAAAACTTGATGATGCTCCGCGAGCCGGCCGAAAGGCCGGGTGAATACGCGGAGCTGGGGCGGAACTTCGCGCAACGCTTCGGGGATGTCGCCCTCATCGGGCTGGACACGGGGGAGGACAAGCTCGACACGAACCCGAAGTTCGCCGGCATTTTCCGGATGCAGCCCTACCGCGAATTGCAGACGCGGTGGCTGGCGCACGTCCTTGAAACGCCCGCCGTGAAGACGGCGAAGTTCAAGGTCGCGTTCTGCCACATCCCGCTCTTCGACCCGCGCCCGGAGCAGAACCCGGGGGATGTCGCGCCGGACGACAGCGATCCGCAGTATTCCCACCCCTGGGCGTCTTGGCAGCGGACGTGCGCGAAACTCTGGGGACCGCTTTTCGAGAAGGCGGGGGTGCAACTCGTCGTCTCCGCGCACCAGCATTGTTTCCGTTACAACGCCCCGGAGCCGGGGCGCCCGTGGGCGCAGATGGTGGGCGGCGGCTGTGACATTGTGCCGGGAAAGAAGTGGTATTTCCCCTCCGTGATCGAGGGGCGTGTGGAAGGCGGGCGGCTACAGGTCATCGTCCACGATGTGCTGTACAAACGTGTCGTCTGCCGCAAGGTGTTCGCGTGACGTAGTGGTGGGGGCATAGCGCGTTCCCGTTGCCCGAATCGGGATAAACCACGAAGAGGGTAAGTTTCGTTGAAAAGGAAACAACTAGGACAACGGATAAAAACAACGTTTGTCATCCGGGTGCAACTGCGCCCGGTTTCAAGAGCGCCGCGCGGTTGCGCGGCGAGAAAGAAGAAGTTGTTTTTACAAGTTGTTTCTGTTGTTTCCAAAAATGAGTAGTGGCTAGCCCCCCGCCCACGCTCCGCGCGGGAATGTAGATTAGGATAACTTTTGCCAAGTTATAGGCAAGGCAAGTACAATGTACAACTTTATCCTGCGTGTTTTCAGTCCACAAATCTACACTAATCGGCACAACTATCGTTATTTGGCTCTTCGAAGATTTCTGCGGGAACTTTCTGCCTGAAAACCCCGAAGGGGCGAAGGTACACAGACGGTGGCAAGCGCGGCGCAGCCCCCGGCAGCATAAAATACGGATAAAGCCCTGAAAGGGCGACGGTGCCGGTCGCAAATTACTGCAGTTCGCCCTTCCGTCGCCCTTTCAGGGCTTGGCGGATACTGTCTGTACCACCGGGGGTTACGCTTCGCTCACCCCCGTCTGTATAGCCGATGCCCTTTCAGGGCTAGTTTTGCTCGTCCCGCGCAAAACACCGATTACAGCATCTGAGCGGTTGGGGCATCTGAGCATTTGAGTCGGCAAGGTGGCGTTGTCTCTTTTGCCCGGACGCTCAATCGCTCAAATCGCTCAGATGCTACAACCGGTTGTTTTGCTTGTCCCTTGCAAAACTAACCGGTTGCATCATTTTCAGCTTTCCCCCTTGCGTCGCGCAGGGGGATGCGGTATCCTTTCCACGTTTCCACGGCGCGGAATTCCCGCCAGGGCGGGGTGGTGTGTGCGGGTGCATAGTCCATCGAGTCAGGCAAGGAGTCCATGAAGGTGAAAGCGATGAGGAAAGCGGTTGTGATGCTGGGTGTGGCGGCGGCCTGCGCTTTTGGCGGATCCCCCCGGGCGGAGGCGGCCCCGTCGCAGCCCTGGACGGCGAAGAAGGCGAAGGTCTTGGACGGTGCGGTCTACGACGCGGCGGGGAAGGTCGCGGGGGTGGTCCAGCTGAAGGTCGCGAAACCGAACGGGAAGAAGCACGACGCGAAGGTTTCCGGCGCGGTCACGCTGCTGGACGGCAGGAAGCGTATGCTGAAGGCGGTGGCGCTCGGCGTCCCGGCGGACAAGCCGCTTTCGGGGAGCGTGAACGTGAAGGGGCTGGGGGCGCTCTCGCTCGCGGTCGGCGACGACGGCTTCGAAGGTTCCGTGGGCGGCTACTCCCTGTCCGCCGCGAAGGTCGGCGGCAAGTGGACGCGGACGGACGCGAGGGTCTACGCGGAGGCGGGCACGGCCCTGCCGCATGGGACGGTCGAGAGACTGCTGCCGTCCGGCGTGCCGGTCCGCGCGAAGGGCGGGAAGTGGGCGTTCGACAGGGCGGCCTCCATCACGTACAAGAAGGGCGCGCTGGGCGGG
>JAGAEL010000177.1 GCA_017613085.1 Kiritimatiellia bacterium
AAGTTATGGGAATCCGGCTTATTTCGCCTCTTTATCTTTTACCCAGACATATCCGCCCTCACCGCCTACTTCAAAACGCGGAATGGCTCGAAACAGTTTGGAAAGCTGCGAATAACCGTAGTTACGACTGTCAAAGTCCGGCTTCTTTTTACTGATCATATTCCCTACGGCGGAAAGCAAACATTGTCCGCTATCTCCCGAAGACTCCAAAATACATTGCGCAAGGAAACGGATGGTCTGTTCGGACACTTGTCTCTTTTGTATCTCCTGTACCTGAATGGACGCCGGCTCATCGTTTTTCAACTTTTCCTCGTTCTGCCCGGGCAAAAGTATTTCCACGTAGATGAATTTGTCGCAAGCAGTTATAAACGGGCGCGGCGTCTTCTTCTCGCCGATACCGTAGACCTTCTTGCCGGATTCACGCAACCGAAGGGCAAGCGGCGTAAAATCGCTGTCGCTCGATACGATGACGAAACCTTCCACGTTGTTTTCATGAAGAATGTCCATCGCTTCGATTATCAAAGCCGCATCCGTCGCATTCTTCCCGATCGTGTAGGCATACTGCTGGACGGGGACAGCCCCGATTTCCAGTAAGACCTCTTTCCAGCCGGACAGCTTAGCCCAATCGCCATAGGCGTGCTTTATCGTCGGCAGGCCATACTTGGCGATTTCATCCATAATCACCTTTAGGCTTGCTTTCGATGCATTGTCGGCATCAATCAAAACCGCAAGCCGTTGTTCAGTCTGTACCACCATTATCTGCCCTCCTCAAACCTCGCAGGCGTTCCGAACATCTTTCCTGCCCGGCATCGGGAACATCCAGTTCTGTTGCCGAAATTCTCGTTCATTCCTTGTTTCCCTTATGGCGGATCGAAGCCTTGACGGGATTCCTCTCGTTTCATCCTTTTCAAGCGTAAACCCGTATAAATCTCATATTTTTCAAGGGGTAGAAAAATGGTCGGGGCGTCGGGATTTGAACCCGAGACCTTTTGCACCCCAAGCAAACGCGCTACCAGGCTGCGCTACGCCCCGACGGGGTAATCTGCGAAACAAATGGTCGGACCAGAGGGACTCGGACCCTCGACCCCAGCATTAAAAGTGCCGTGCTCTACCAACTGAGCTATGGTCCGAGGTTTCGTCAGAAACGGGGGATATTTAACCAGAAACCCGGCGGCTTGTCAATCCCCAGTTTCAACTTTTCAACGGCGGAGGCGTCCGCCCCAAAAAGCCGTAATTTTCAGCTGGATAAAACCGGCGTTTTGTGGCATACTTTTTCCTTTACCGAGATGCGGCGGGTGCCGCAGGAGAAAGCAGCAGGGAACCATGAATTTACTCAAAGCGATTATCGGATCCAAGAACGACCGCGACCTGAAGCGGTTGCGCCCGTATGTGGCGCGTATCAACGAGATCGAAAAGTCCTACCAGTCCCTCACCGACGAGGAGCTGAAAGCGAAGACGCCGGAGTTCAAGGAGCGCGTCGCCGCGATGGTGAAAAAGGGCGCGAGCATCGACGACGCGCTCGACACCATCGTCTGCGAGGCGTTCGCGGCGGTCAAGAACTGTTGCCGCCGGCTCTGCGGCACGAAGCGCATGGTCTGCGGCCACGAGCAGACGTGGGACATGATCCCGTTCGACGTCCAGCTCATCGGCGGCCTCGTCCTCCATCAAGGGAAGATCGCCGAGATGCAGACCGGCGAGGGCAAGACGCTCGTCGCGACGCTGCCGCTCTACTTGAACGCGCTCTCCGGGAAGAACGTCCAGCTCGTCACGGTCAACGACTACCTGGCGCGCCGCGACGCGCAGTGGATGGGCGCGATCTACGAATGGCTCGGCCTGACCGTCGGCTGCATCCAGAACAGTATGTCCCCCGCCGAGCGCCGCGCCCAGTACACCTGCGACATCACGTACGGCACGAACAGCGAGTTCGGCTTCGACTACCTCCGCGACAACGGCATGGCGGTCGAACCCGACCAGGTGGTGCAGAACGGCCACTTCTTCGCGATTGTCGACGAGGTGGACTCGATCCTGATCGACGAGGCCCGCACGCCGCTGATCATCTCCGGTCCCGCGCAGCGTTCCTCCACCGCACAGTACAAGGAGCTGAAGCCGCTCATCGAGAAGCTGGTCCAGCGCCAGATGGAGGTCTGCAACCGCCTCGTCGCCGAGGCGAAGACGGCCATTGCCGAGGACGACACCGAGACCGCCCTCTGCCGCCTCTACCAGATCTACCACGGGATGCCGAAACACAAGCAGTTCCTGCACATGCTCGAAGACGTCAATGTCCGCCGCCTGCACGAGCAGGTTGAGAACATGATGCTGACGGACATGCGCAAGCAGCAGGCGCGCGAACTGATCGAAAAGCTTTACTTCTCCATCGACGAGCGTACACGCGAGGTCGCCCTGACGGACAGCGGCTGCGAAAGCCTCTGCCCCTCCGACCCCGAAATGTTCGTCATGCCGGACCTGGTCAGCGCCCTCTCCAAGCTCGACGGCGACAAGACGCTCTCCGACGAGGAACGCCTCCAGAAGCGCAACGAGATCCAGACCGACTTTATGACCCGCAGCGAGCGTGTCCACAACGTAGACCAGCTGTTGCGCGCCTACTGCCTCTACGAGCGCGACGTGGACTACGTCGTGCAGCCGGACGCGCAGGGCGTGGGGCACGTCTACATCGTCGATGAGTTCACCGGGCGCATCCTCCCCGGCCGGCGCTGGTCGGACGGGCTGCACCAGGCAGTCGAAGCGAAGGAGGGCGTCGAAATCGAGCGCGAGACGCAGACCCTCGCCACCATCACGATCCAGAACTACTTCCGCCTTTACAAGAAGCTCGCCGGCATGACCGGCACCGCCGAGACGGAGGCGACGGAGTTCCACGACATCTACAAGCTGGACGTGGTCGTCATCCCGACGAACCGCCCCATCCGCCGCGTCGACGGCAACGACCTCATCTACCAGACCCAGCGCGAGAAATACCGCGCCATCATCGAGGAAGTCCAGAAACGCCACGAGGCCGGACAGCCGATCCTGCTCGGCACGGTCACGGTTGACACCTCCGAAGTCCTCTCCCGTATGCTCCGCATGGCGAAGATCCCGCACAACGTGTTGAACGCGAAGAACCACGCCCGCGAGGCGGAGATCGTGATGCTCGCCGGCCAGCCCGGCGCGGTGACGATTGCCACGAACATGGCCGGCCGCGGCACGGACATCAAGCTCGGCGAGGGCGTCGTCTGGCTGGATCAGGAGACGATCAAGTCGAACATCGCGCTCGGCGACCGCTTCGAGGGCCGCAAGACGCTCGAACAGCTGTTGATCGAACGGCCCTGCGGACTCCACGTGATCGGTTCCGAACGCCACGAATCCCGGCGCATCGACCGCCAGCTGCGCGGCCGCTGCTCCCGCCAGGGCGACCCCGGCTCCTCCCAGTTCTACATTTCGCTGGAAGACAACCTCATGCGCCTTTTCGGTTCAGACCGGATCAGCGGCATTATGAAGCGGCTGGGCATCCAGGAGGGCGAGGCCCTTCAGCACCGGATGCTCGACCGTTCCGTCGAAACCGCCCAGCGCCGCGTCGAACAGCAGAACTACGCCATCCGTAAAAAGACCCTCGAATACGACGACGTGATGAACAAGCAGCGTTCCGTCGTCTACGAGCTGCGCGGCAACGTGCTGACCTCCGACAGCGCCCACAACTACATCCTCGACGTCTTCAACGACATCATCCTCACGCAGTGCGAACGGTACCTCGGCAGCGAGAAGGACGCCGAACCGCAGGAGCTGCTGGCGTGGATGCTGGACACCTTCCCCGTCTCCGTCACGCTGGAGGAACTGACGCCCTTCAAAGGGCTTCCCGCAAAGGCGGGCGACCTGCTGTACGAGCGCGTCGCCGAAGCCTACGAATTGAAGTGCAAGATGGAGGATCAGCAGGTTCTGCCCTACATGGAGCGCGGCGTCTTCCTCAGCTGCATCGACCGCCAGTGGCAGGACTACCTGCGCGCGATGGACGAACTGCGGCAGGGCGTCAACCTCCGCGCCTACGGACAGCGCGACCCGCTGATCGAGTACAAGCGCGAGGCGTTCGGCATGTTCGAATCGTTGATGACGAGCATCAAGACGCAGATCGCGACCTCCGTCTTCCGCGCCACCACGGTGCAGAACTATATGCGGATGCACGAGATGGAAGAGATGCCCCAGGTGGTGACGCTGCACAACGACGTCAATATGCTCGCCGATATGACCGGCGGCTTCCCCGGCCAACCCGAGCCGGAACCGATGCCGATCCCGCTCGACGTGCCGGAATCCGCCATCCGGGGATTCGACGCCCGCATGGAGGCGATCGAACGCCACGCCGCGCATCCGGTCCAGATGACGCCCGGCGGCAAGCCTGTCGGACGGAACGACCCCTGCCCCTGCGGCAGCGGGAAGAAGTACAAGAAGTGCTGCGGGCGCGGGCTGTAGCGACATGAGCAGAACGGGCACGATCTCCATCACGGACGAACCGAAAGGCCGCAGCAAAAAGGAATGTTTCGACGGCAACTCCGTCACCGTCCTTTCCCGCTCCGGCCTCCACCCCGTAGAGCGCGTCGCGCTGGAACGCTTCCGTAACGCCCTGCCGTCGCCGCGCAACCTGCTTGTCGCGGGGAACCGCACCGGCGTGACGGCGATGTTCGCACGGCGTCTCTTCCCGGAATGTCGGGTCACCAGCCATGCGTTCGACCTCCACCACGTCCGCGCCATCGCGCGGAACATCGCCGCAAACGGCTACGCCTCCCGGTTCTTCGCCGACGAGGGCGTGCGCGTTTTCGACGCGGAGTGCCTGGAACAGGGCGACGGCGCGGATGCCGTCAGGCTTGCCTGCACCGCCTACCTCCCGCCCGCCGAAGATGCAACGGGGTACGACGCGGCCGTCCTGCTCTACACGCCGGGCCTGATGACCGCCGAACTGCTGCTCGACCAGCTGGAGGACATCCACGCCCGCCTTGCGCCGGGCGGACGGCTGCTGCTGGTCGCCGAGACGCCGCAAGACGCGCTTCTGAAGCAGTTGAAGGCGATGTACGCCCATTTCACCCTGCTCGTCTCGTCCAGCAAACGTTCGCCGCTCTGCGTACTTTGCGAGAAGCGGGGCGAACTCGCGAAACCACGCGATTTCCACGCCTCGTTCACCACCTCCGTTCCGGGACAGGCGGAACCGCTCACGCTGATCTCCCTCCCCGGCGTCTTCTGCCACCGGCGCGCCGATGCGGGCGGACTCGCCCTCGCGGAGGTCGCCACGGATCTGCTGAAAAACCAGGGCGACGCCCCGCGCGTCAAGAACCTGCTGGACATGGGGTGCGGCTGCGGGCTGGTCGGCCTCCTCATCGCGGCGAACGTGCCGGTCGGGCACCTTGCGTTCCTCGATTCCCACGCCCGCGCGCTGGAGGCCGCGAAGCGCAACGCCGCCGCCCTCGGGGTTACGAACGTTTCCTTCACGCTTTCCGACAACGGCGCCCCGCAGCGCGGATACGACCTTTTCGTCGGCAATCCGCCTTACTACTCCGAATACCGGATCGCCGACATCTTCCTGGAAGGCGCGCACGGCGCACTCCGGCGCGGCGGCTCCTGTCTCACCGTCGCGAAAGCGGCGGGCGCGCTTGCGCGGCGGCAGGAGGAGGTCTTCGGCAACGTGCTGTCGATCCCCCGGCGCGGCTATACGGTCTTGAAAAGCACCCGTTCGTGAAGGAAGGGAATCCATGAGCCATATTTTTCTTTACGGGCCTCCCGGCAGCGGAAAATCGACAATCGGGCGCAAGCTCGCCTTGAAGCTCGCCCGCCCGTTCTTCGACCTCGACAAGGTTATCGAGGCGAAGAAGGGATGCGCCGTCTCCGAGATTTTCGCGAAAGAGGGCGAGGCCGCGTTCCGCGCCCTCGAACGCGGCGTCCTTCAGGAAGTGGCGGCGGGTAATCCGCCTTCCGTCATCGCCCTGGGCGGCGGGACGCTGCTGGACGACGAAAACCGCACGTTCGCGGAACGCGCCGGGAAGATCCTCTGCCTCCGCGCCGATGCGGACGCCTTGTTCGCCCGCATCGAACGAACGCCGGGATCGCGCCCCCTCGCCGCCGACCGGGAAGCCACCGCAAAGCTCTTGGAAAAACGCGCCGGGCATTACGCCTCCTTCCCGCTCTTTCTTCAGTCAGGTTCGCAGTCGTTCGCAAAGATGATCGAAGAGGCGGAGATCAAACTCTGCCAGTTCGCCGTGACGGGAATGGGACCCGCCTATCCGGTCGAAGTCGCCGACGGCCTTCTGGCGACGGTCACGCCCGCGCCCACCGCGCACACGGTGATTGTCGGCGACAGCCACACGCTCCCGCTCTACGGGAAACGGCTCGCAGACCGCCTTGCCGCCGTCGGCTTCAAACACGTCGAAACGTTTGAGATTCCGGCGGGGGAAGCGACGAAAAACCTCGACACCGTAAGCCGCATCTGGTCGGCGTTCCTACGCGGCGGCGTCGAACGGATCGACACCGTGTTCGCTCTCGGCGGGGGCGTCGTCGGCGACCTCACCGGGTTTGCCGCCGCGACCTGGCTGCGCGGCGTCTCCTGGGTCGGCGTGCCGACTTCGCTCCTCGCGATGGTGGACTCCTCGCTCGGCGGCAAGACCGGCGCGGATCTTCCCGAAGGCAAGAACCTTATCGGGGCGTTCCATCCGCCGCGCGCCGTGCTGGCGGACACCGCGACGCTCGCGACCCTGCCGTTGCAGGAACTGCGCTGCGGATACGCCGAGGCGATCAAACACGCCATCCTTGCCGACCCCGAACTGCTCGACGCGCTCCCGACGGCGGAAGACTTCGCCGCGTGCGCCCCCTGCGTCGCCCCGTTTGTCGCCCGCGCGATGGCGGTGAAAATCCGTTACATCGAACAAGATCCCCATGAAAAGGGCATCCGGGCCACGCTCAATCTCGGCCATACCATCGGGCACGGTATCGAGAAGGCGACGGCGTTCCGTGTCAAGCACGGGGAAGGTGTCGCCATCGGGACTGTCTATGAAGCAAAACTCGCCGAGGCGATGGGGCTCGCGCAACCGGGGCTCGTGAAGACACTCGAAAAGACATTCCGCCATGTCGGCCTTCCCGTCGAATTACCCGCCGGGATCGACCTCGCCGCCGTGAAAGAGGCGATGATGCACGACAAGAAAAAGGCGGGCGGCATCGTCCGGTTCGCCCTGCCCGCCGGACTCGGCGACGTCCGTTCCGGTATCGCCGTCCCCCCGGAGGTGCTGGACGCCGTTTTGCGCTGAAGGAGGAAACCGTGCAACAGTCCTTTGAACTTTCCTCGGGGGAAAAACGGCTTGCAGCGACCTTGTTCTCGCCGGAAAGCGGACTGCGGGGCGCCGCCTTGCTGGTGTTCCCGCTTGCCGAAGAACGTAAGGGCGCACTGCCGTTTTTCGTCGCCTTCGCACGGAGCCTGGAGGCGGCAGGATTCGCCTCGCTGCTTTTCGACTTCGCGGGTACGGGCGACAGCGAAGGCGACTTCGCGTGCCTTCCGGAAGGACAGTTCCAGACCGACCTTTCCGCCGCGCACGAATGGTTGCGCGCGCGTTACCCGGACCTGCCGCTGGTTTTGTGCGGCCTCCGTACGGGCGCCGTTCTGGCGCAACAATACGCGGCCGCCCATCCGGATTTCCGGAAAGTCGTCTGCTGGTCGCCCGTCGCGGGGAAGAATTTCGTAAACCAGCTGTTGCAACGGCGCATGGTCAACGACATGGTCGCCTACGGGAAAGCCCGCGCCAGCCGTGCCGCGTTGCTTGAATCGCTGGAGGCGGGCCGAAGTGTCGATCTCGACGGCTACGTCTTCGTGTCCGCCGTTTACCGGACGCTGAAAGAATTGGTCGCGTGCGATCCCGGCGTACCGGTATTCACGACGCCGGCCACGGTAAAGTACCCGCCCTTCTGGAACACGGTCGGCCATGTGGATCTTGACGGATTGATCCGCGAGACCCTGTTGCAGATCACGGCGGATTCGACATTCGCCGCCCATCCGCAAAACGCCGCGCCCCCCGCCCTTCCCGCCTCCTGCACGGGCGAGACCGGAGGCGCCCGCTACATTTGGGACAAGCCGCAGGGAACACCGGAAAGCGGCCTTCTTTTCCTGCACGGATGGTCGGGCGACCGCACCGGCCCGCACCGCCTCTTCGTGCAGTTTGCACGGCAGATGGCAAAGAACGGGACGCTCTGTCTCCGCGTCGATTTCATCGGGCGCGGGTTGAGCGACGGCGTCGCCTCCGATGCCTCCATCGCAGGAATGACGGAAACGGCGGAAGCCTGTCTCGTCGAACTTCGCAAGGCGTTGCCCGCCGGCGCCCCCGTCCAAGTCGCGGCGATCTGTTCGGGATGCAAAGTCGCCATCACCCTCGCCGCCGCCCATCCGGAACTCGACTGCCTCCTGCTCTGGTCGGCGGAATCGATGGGTTCCCTCCGCGCCGGCGCGACCAGCCGCCGCAAACGCTGGCACACGTTGTTGACGTACGCGAGAAAGTTGACCTCTCCCGAAACGTGGAAAAAACTGTTAACCGGAAAGGTCAACTCCAAACTCGTCGCGAAAGCGCTCGCGCAGAAAGCCGAAGTCCGTTCCGCCGAAGAGGCCGCGACAGAAGACGCGACACTCGAAAAATTCCGTTCCTACCGAAACCCGGTCCATTTCTTCTTCGGCGGATCCGACCCGGACGCGAAAGGGTCGTCCGCCGCCTACGAAGCGTTCTGCCGGAACAATAAAATCCCCTTCTCGCTGGACTGGATTCCGAACGCCGGGCACAGCTACTACGGCGCGGCATGGACGCGGCAACTGTTGGACTTCTCGGAACGCTATCTTGTCAAAAGGGGCAATGGCTTCAAACTATCGAAACTGGGATTTGAATGAAACGCAGGTCTGTAGAGACGGAGAGGGGAGTTCATCCCGGCCGATACCGTAACGTGTGGGGCAAACAGCCTCTGTACGCGCTTGCCATCGCCGTTTCGGGATTGTTGGCGGCGGGGCGCCCCGCCACCTTCGCAGCGGCGGCGGTATCCGCCCTGCTGGCCGCGTGGCTCGTCCCGTTCCTTTTCCGAAAGTCGGCGAAAGAAGCTTCCGTCATACTCGACCCGGACCATCCCGACACGTCGATGCTTGCCGACGGCGTCCGGTTCGCCCTGCGGTCCGCGCGCGACACACCAACCGCGTTGCGCATACAACCGCCGGCATCCGGCCAATACCTGCGGTATTCGCTCGACCTCGGACGGCGGGGCGACGTTCAGTTGACCTGCGCGGGGAGACGCCCCGTCTCGCTCGGTTTCGAGGGACAATGGATCGCCGACCACCCGCTCCCGCTCGCGTTCACGAACGGATGTCCGGTCACGCTCCTTTTCTCTCCTGCGGGCGAAGGGCGCGTCCAGGTCGCGTTCGCCCGGTTGCGCACACCGTCGCCTTGGTTCTGGCTCGGTCTCGCGATGGCCTCGCTCCTCTTTTTTGTTTTGGACTGGACCACCCCGCTCGCGGCAACGCTTGCCTTCGCCGGCGGGGTATTGATTGCGCAATACGCCAAGGAGAAAACATGAAACGACGCACCTTCCTGAAAAGCCTCGCCGCCACAAGCCTGACCGGAGCCGGCGTGTTACAGGCCGCCCCCGTAACAACCCCGGACCCGATTCCCATCCGCACCCTCGGAACCGGTGCGGCAGATTTCAACTGGTCGAAATACGGCGAAGCGGGCGTGCGCGGTTCCTGTTCCACGCTGGTGGACGGACGTCTCTTGATCGACTGCGGCTCGACGGGGTACCGCGCCGTCCGGCGTTTCGGCGTGAATCCCGACGCGATCACCGACATCCTCTTCACGCACGGACACAGCGACCACTGTTCACCGAAAGAAGTCCGCGACCTTGCCGCCGCGCGCAGTTCCGAAAAACCGAAACTGCGCCTCTGGGGCGTCGCCCCGGTCATACAACACGCAAGCTCGCTCTGCGCGGATGCGGTCGAATGTCATCCCGTGCAAATCGGCGTTCAAACGGGAATCTGCGGATTCGCGGTCACGCCGCTCCCGGCAAACCACCAGCTCGGTCTCTCGCATGACCCCTGCGAGGCACGCCTCGCCGCGCATTACCTAATCGAGACGCCGCGCGGCAATCTGCTCTACGCGCTCGACGGCGCCTGGATGCTCAAACATGCGCGGATGCTCATCGGGAAAAAGAAACTCGCCGCCATCATCTGGGATGCCACGCTTTCAACCCAGAACGACGACTTCCGTATTTTCGAACACTGTAACCTGCACATGCTGCACCTGATGACGGGGCAGCTGAAACGGACGGGATCGGTGGACGGGAAAACCCAGGTGATTCTCTCACACATGGCGCGGACCCTCTGGCCGAAAACGGAAGAAGCGGGTCGCAAACTCCTCCCCGACCCCTCCTGGCAGATCGCGCAGGACGGACGAACGTTCACCCTCTAATCTACCCTTGAAACCCGAAAAGTTCGGCGGCGTTCTGGAACTCGATACGGCGGAGATCGGCGGGATTGAGCGGCAGGGCGCGAAGCGCCTTCAGGACACGGCCGGGATCCTGCCACGGCGCGTCTGAACCGAAGAGGATGCGCCCCGGACCGTGTTTACGGATCATGCGCAGAATCTGCGCGGTTTCCGTCCATCCGAAGACATGCGCGAGATCGAGCGCGATGTCCTCGCCGCAAAGCACGGCTTCCGCCTCGTCCCACATCCCGAACCCGCCGAGGTGCGCCAGCACCATCCGCAGTTTCGGGAAACGCCGGTGGAGTTCCAGGAAATCGCGCGGATGCGTCCGGAACGGCGGCTGGAAAACCCGTTCGCCGCCCGCATGGAAATAGACGACCAGGCCGCGATCCGCCATCTCCTCCCAAAAACCTTCCATCCGCCGTTCATCGAGCGTGAACGTCTGGTACTCCGCATGGAGTTTCACCCCCGCGAATCCCGCCTTGGCGATCGCGTCCACAAAGCCGGGTATATCGGCCACGTCCGGATGATAGGAGGCGAGGGAACGGACGCAGGGGCGTCCGGCTGGCTCGGCATCCGCCTCCCGGTTCACACGGAGCGCCCAAGAGTTGATCTTCTCCACCTGGTCGAGCGTTGTAGCGACCGGGAGGTTGAGCGAGACCGTGACGCCGGATTCGAGTGAAAATTCGCGGCATCCATCGACCGAAGCCTTAAACGCGGGCGGGTTTCCGAACCGTTCGCCCAGCGACTCCGTCACCCGGTCGGCAATGGCATCCGTGTAGACGTGTACGTGGGCGTCGATAACCCCATACTCTAGTTGTTCGTCATTCATCCATTCCATTGTACCCCCTCCCCCCGCCGCGTCAAGAAGAATGAAACCAAGAGAAAATCAGCGTGAATTCACGTGGGCGGGAGGGACGCGTTTTGTCGCGTCCGTATCGCGGTAAAACGGGCGGGCTACCCATTTCGACACGCGACGAGCGACAACCGACACGCGATGCCCGACGCCTGACGCCCTATCACGCTCTGCACCCTCTGCCTCTCTGCGTGAGATAAAAAAATGTACATATAAACCCACAACCCACACAAATCGGCTGTCGGGTCGCGTTCTCGTGAGCGGCGTTAGCCGCTAACGAGAACCTTCCTGGTAAAAAATTTCAGCGTGTCAAACCGCTAGTGGATTTTCCCTAATAACTCTTGTATTGTATCTCGCATAGCGAGAGACCCACCTTTTCCTCCGAATGGCGTCCCATTCATGTTTAGTCCAGAAATCAGAGTCTGTGTCTGATCTTCTCTATTACGATATATTCTGATAAATCCCCTTCCCCCATTGATCCTTTTTGTAGGAGGGCATACTAGCTCAAACGTAGGAGCAAACACCTCATTGAATACCTTCTGATTTACGGAAAACAGAATTACATTCGGCTTCAACACATTAAGTAATCTTTTAAACAACGTCAACGTATCACCTCTTCCATCTACTCCTCTCCTTAACTCTTCCCGTTCAGCAGGTTTAAGCTTCTTCCATGTTGGATTTGTGGCAATTGCCGAATAGATATCGATGTGCAATGCGACATTGTCGCTTTTATAATAACTTGCGTCAAGGGCAGAAAGTACATTTTCGAAATCCTTGAACCACTCCTTATACGGTTTACTATTAGGACGGAAATAATTATTAAGTGTCTCTGTGAGTCTGTCGATTGCATCGGGCGCATCCAAATTCACCTGTTCAAACCGATCTCCCTCAAATTCCTTGAGCGAGGGATTCAACCCAACCGTGACGACCTTTTTCTTGGATCGACTATATCGTTCCATATCACCAAACCACACAATCGGGATTGACGGCTTCACCACATACGGAAGATTCCGCTTGCAACGAAAGTCCGCAATGTAATCCTTGATCAACGCCTGTAACTCCGCCATTTTTGTTTCTCCTTGATTCATACCGTGTGGACGATACATACACCCGTATGCACCGCCCCGATTTGACGAGACTTCCGCGCCGACCACCCGGTCAACGCCATCCATCCCGTCAGCAAGAGATCGATTCGCAGGAGGAGATTCGGTAGGCGCTCCTTCTGCGATGCCCTATGGTGATACCGCGGAAAAAGGAAAGGGCGCATCCCTCATCCGCGGTCATCCGAGGCCCTGAGAAGCCTGTACAAGACTCGCGGGAAGGAACACGCCACTTCGGGCGTACTGTCCCATTCCCGGCTCTTGTACTCTCGAAAGTTCTCAGGTTTCGGATGAGCCAAAAACGTAACAACACGTGTGTCGTCAGATTTTGAAGGCACTATACCAGATTCCAGAGGAAACTGGCAAGCCGAAAATCCGACGATGCGCGGCACGTCCTTCCGCGAGAAAACAGAATCTCCTCTGCGCCTCCTGTTCGATTAATCCTCCTCTTTCTCTCTAAAAATTAGGCACAAGAGCAATCTGATGGCAGGAAGAACTCCACAGGAACAAATACCCCAAAATATCCAATTAAAGATTTGCTCGAATTTACCCGCCCCCGTTCTCTTTGCAACTCCTCCCGTATACTCTTCACAACAATCCTGACTACAGAATACACAATTACTATGTTCTGGCGGAGGGTTTCTCGCCTTGAAAATCGGTTCTTTATATGGCCATTTCATCTGTTTACCACAATTTGCACACTTGTATTTCTTAAAGAATGTCATCTCAACACTACTCCTTTTCACCCCTTTGTTTCCTACGCGGGGAACGATGAAGGGCAAACACCTTTCCCCGCAGCCTCCGCCGTCACCCGACGGCGAAAATCACTTCTCCCGCCCGTCCGCTACGTCGATGTACAACGTACTCGGCAAGGTGTACCGGGCAAACCTTTCTCCTTGCCTTGTGTTTGCCATAGCTTTATTATGCCATACGTTGCGGTTTTATGAACTGCAAAATCGAAAATTTTGCACAGTTTTCACACTAGTGGTTTGGCACGTTGACATTTTTATTAACCACGGACGGACACGGACAGGCTTCGCTAACGCTCGCCTTGATTCCGAAATGGCGCAAGCGTAAGCGCGGCGCGTCTGTGTCGGTCTGTGTTTCTAGCCGCAAAGAACGCAAAGACCGCAAAGGGAGGGACGCGCCCCGTCGCGTCCGTTCTCCGCATGGAAATGAACCACAAATCAAACAAAAGGGGCTATTTTTATTTTTGACAATGGTGACAGTTGTGAACAATTGAGATTTGTGAACATTCTCTGTTTGTCCAATCTTCAATGTGCCAAACCACTGGTGTTGTTGTCTCACGCAGAGACGCGGAGAGGCAGAGAGCGCAGAGCGTGACACGTCCTTACACGTTCTTGCCTACAACTTGAATGTTTCATACCATTCTAGCGGCAACGCTAGAATGGTAATTACCAAACTAGCGTTGCCGCTAGAATGGTATTGACGGCGGGAGAGGAATCTGCCATACTTTCCGCCATGCAAAACACCGCCCGAAAACGAATCTACGAAGCCGTCCTTGAAGAGCATCTACGGGACAACCGGCAGATGGCGTTTCTCACAGGCCCGCGCCAATGCGGAAAGACCACGCTTGCAAAGAGACTTTCCGACCGTTACTTCACGTGGGACGACCTTGCGACGCGCCGACTCGTGGCGGGGGATGCCGCAGACCTCGCGTCCGCCGCGGGGCTTGATGTCGCGGGAGGGCACTTCCCTGTGCTCACGCTTGACGAAATCCACAAGTTTCCCCGATGGAAAACGTTTATCAAGGGTTTTTTCGACATCTACGAAGACCGTATGCGCCTTATCGTGACGGGCAGCGCACGGCTCGACATCTATAAGCGAGGCGGCGACAGTCTTATGGGGCGTTACTTCCTATACCACATGCATCCGTTCGGCGTCGCCGAACTTGCCCGGCCGCAACTCGAAGTCAAGGAGGTACATGCCCCCCGCCCTGTCGACGACGCCGACTGGAACGCCCTCTGGGAACACGGCGGTTTCCCGGAACCGTTCGTCCGGCGCGACAGACGTTTTACCGTCCGCTGGCGCAAGCTCCGCCGCGAACAGCTTTTTAAGGAAGATTTGCGAGACCTTACCAAAATTGCCGACATCGAGGGGATACGCATTCTTTCCGAACTTCTTCTCGCCCGTACGGGAAACCTGATCGTCACAGCTTCGCTCGCCCGCGAAATCGGCGTGGCCGAAACGACGGTAAAGGCATGGAGGGCGACGCTTGAGTACTTCCACGAAGGATTCTCCGTGCGCCCCTGGTTCCGCAACATCGAAAATTCAATCCGCAAGACCCCGAAGTGGTATCAATGCGACTGGTGCGAAGTCGCCGATGAAGGAGCGCGTTTTGAAAACCTCGTCGCCTGCCATCTCGCCAAGGCTGTCGATATGTGGAACGACCTCGGTCTCGGCGACTACGCCCTCTACTACATCCGCAACAAGGCGAAGGTGGAGGTCGATTTCCTTGTCGCAAAGGACGGACGCCCCTGGTTCCTCGCGGAAGTGAAAACGGCCGACACAAAACTTTCTCCTGCGCTTGCTTCGATGCAGAAGGCGACGGGAGCCGTACACGCCTTTCAGATTGTCCGCGACCTTCCATACGCCGAAGTCGATGCCTTCGCCTTTCATACGCCGGTTGCCGTCTCCGCGCGCAGTTTCCTGAGCCAGCTGTTCTAAAGGAGACGCGGCCATAATATTTTCCACAGAGACCATAAAATCCATTCGCCTTTACGCCCTTTGCGTGGCTGATAAAAAAAAACGGATTTTTTTATTTAACGCAGAGGCGCGGAGAGGCAGAGGATAACATTTACAAATTCGTTACTTTGCCCGGATGTCTCCAGCTTGGAGACATTTTACTCCACCCTATCGCCTTTTTTCGCGATTGTGATATAATGCCCTCCGTTTTCAACGAATCAGAACGAGAACAAGCCCGATTCTCATTCTGTGAAACAAAGCACGGGCAGTACCTTTAGGAGGTAAACGATGAGTTGGATTATCTGGATTGTTATCGGAACCGTTCTTGCGTTGATTAACAAGCGTCTACTTGTAGTGGCCGCGATTGTTTTCGGTATTGGATTGGCATTGAAGTGGTGGTAAAAGAGAATAGTGGAGCGACACGGCACGAGGAAAAGCCCGATCTTTGCGACGTGAAACTTAACAAGGGCATAAGGAGAACTATTTATGATTGAGAAGGAACGCGACGCAGTCAAGATGCTACTACTGATGAATGCCATTCAGTTTCTGGTATTGGATTGCCCACCACACAATGACCGGCTTGAAGTGGACATTATAGCCCTTATCCCACAGATGCGCATGGCCATGGTGAATGATGAGCCTTCTGCGACTTGCGCAGGTGCCATTGCGGGATATTATACCAATTCCATAGAAGAGGGAACACCGGCTGCCAGAGCAAATACCGACTACCCC
>JAGAEL010000178.1 GCA_017613085.1 Kiritimatiellia bacterium
GGCATAAACGTTGTGAAAGGCCGCCGAAATGGCGGTTCAAGCAACATCGACTGGAGGAACTCCGCGCGGAGCCTTTCGTTGTGAAAGGCCGCCGAAATGGCGGTTCAAGCAACCGGTTAGTCGGACGTACCGGGTCTCCCCGGGTTGTGAAAGGCCGCCGAAATGGCGGTTCAAGCAACTCCTCATTTTATTCTCCTTCCGCGGACTTTGGTTGTGAAAGGCCGCCGAAATGGCGGTTCAAGCAACGTTTTTTTCCCTTCCGATTACTTTCATTTATATGCGTTGCGATGAAAAATAAAAATTTCGATTCCTCGGATGGGAAGATCGACACCCTGTCGTCCAATCATTGGGAGAATCAGGGGAGACCTATGGCCTTATGTTATGACCGGTTCAAAATTTTCATTCTGGGGGCGGAAATTCCAGTTACTCCTGCCTTATCTCAGGTGAAAAGGCTGTTGTTCACCCCTTGACGCTCGAAAGGAAACAGGCAGTAGAGAATTTCGAGCCATCGGGTCGGAAAAGCCGGCGGGACATTCCTTATATGGGATGTGGACGCAGGGAGAATGAATGAGGATTAGGAAAATCGCTATGTTTGACTTGGACGGAACACTTGCCATGACGGATTCTGCGAATTCTGCGGCATATCGCGTAGCGTTGAGGCGCACGGGGATACAGGGCTTGCCGAGGCTTGCCGGACGCATGACAGCAGATTCCATTCGCCGTGCATTACCAGAGATGCCGAGTGCCTGGATCGATGAGGTCATGCGCCGGAAAGCCAACGCCTATTGCGGGGAACTGTGGCGATTACGTCCGGGACCTGCGGTCGAGGCGTTTCGCCGGGTACTTGCGAAACGCAGCCAGTTCGATAAGGTTGTTCTCCTTTCCGACGGGAATGAACGCCGTGTCATGGAGACGCTGCGTTATTACGGGTGGGACCGGCACTTTGACGAGATCGTCTGCAACGGCGGTAGAGGCAACAAATATGCCAACTATTTCAAAGCTTTCGATTCTGACCCTGCGGCGTGTGTCGTGTGGGAGAACGAAGATGGGCAGGTTCATTCCGCCATCGCGGCGGGTGTCAAACTGGAAAACATCAGAAAGGTAGGCTGAATATGCTGCATGGGAAAATCGGGAAGGACGTATTCCTTAGTCGTGAGGTGGATCTTTATTTCCACGACCTTTATCATGGATTTGGATCACCGAAAAACACTCTTGCATACGTGAACTATCTCAAGAACGACCTTCGATACTATGACGCGCAGGTTTCGCAGAGCGAGGACAAGGCCGCGATGGTTCTTGCCGCCGATCTTGAAAAACTTGTCGGGTTGTACGGTCCGCTCACGGTTTGCGGTGTACCTCGTTCAAAACGAGAAGACACCTATCCGTTCGAGAAGACGGGACTCAAACGTGCAATCCGCAAGGCGATTGCCATGAATGTCGATCTTTCAGATGGATTGGATTATGTCGTCCGGTACACCAATACGCTGTGTACACATCGGAGTTATTGGGGGCATGGAGGCGACGGAGAAGGTCCCCGCCCCGGATTATTACGTGATACGTGTCATCTTTCCAGTGATATCGCAGGGAAAGATATCGTACTGGTGGACGATATCTATACTGCGAACGTTGGAATCGACGAGGATGCCGTCCAGGCTCTTCTCGACGCCGGAGCAAAGAGCGTGGTTCTGTACGCATTTGGGTGTACCGCCAGGCATGGCTATCGCAAATGCGCGTGAGGCGAAGGCGGGAATCGGTTTGCTTTCAAAGGAGTAAGACAATGTTGATAAGTGAGAACGCATTGAATGTCCTTGCCGCGAACGAGTACTGCGGTATTGGAAAGGCGTGGGTGAACAGAAATCTGCACGGCGGCGAACCCGTAGAGCAGATCGTGCGGCTCATAGCCGAGAAGGACGCATCGGTGGATGTTGACAGTTTCCGGCGGACGAAAAACGCCATACGCGAGGAGATACACACTCTGGGTGATGCGATAGACGGCGTGACGGGGATCGGCGATACGGATTTCCCGGTTATACAATCCGGCGTGAAGGAGGGAGATCGCCCGATCGCGCTTTTCTACAAGGGCGACATTTCCCTCGTCAAGGCAGCAATATGCAATGTGGCCGTTATCGGTTTACTCACACCTTCTGCGCAGATTGAGAAAGACGAGCGAAAGGTTGTCCGTAAACTGGTCGCGCAGGGGAAGTGTATTGTGAGCGGACTCGCTCTCGGCTGTGATTCGATCGCGCATCGCGAAACGTTGGATTGCGGAGGGAAGACGGTTGCGTTTCTGTCGAGCCAGCTCACGGAGGTTAATCCGCCGTCGAATCGTCCGCTTGCCGAGGAGATTGTGGCGCGGGGCGGACTTCTTGTCACAGAATATTTTCGTAAGGTACATTCCAAACGTGAATTCATCGGACGTTATGCCGAACGCGACAGGCTCCAGGTAATGTTTGCCAAGGCGGTTGTTCTCGCGGCGAGTTATTCGCAACGGGATTACGGGAAGGACAGTGGTTCGCGATTCGCAATGGGAAAGGCTGTTGAATACGGTATTCCTCGCTATGTCGTGTATAATTCAGTCCGCGACAGCGTGAATCCGATGTTCAATCTGTCGAGAGAAGTTATCGCAGCTGGAGCGAAGGTTGTCACACCGGATGATGATTTTATGCCGACCGTTTCAACGGTATGCGGTTCTCAGTTGGAGTTTAACCTCTGAAATAAGGAAGGAGAAAAGTATGTTCAAGCTGTTCAAGGATATCGATCGCGACGACGAAGTGCTGGAAGGGGCGGATGGTCAAGGTCTGGAAAATAGGCTGGACTTTGATGACACGTATGATGATTACGACGATGACGATTATGCCGATCAGGAAGACGTGCCCGATTGGGACACGTACGCTGATTGGGATGACATTCCCGATTGGAGGGAGGAGTCGGGATGGAACGACGTGTACGGCTATGGTGTCGATCCTTCCGACATTATCGAGTTTAGGGATTGAGTTTTTGGAGGAGGTGCCGGCGAAGGGCTTGCCGCGATGCGCGGCTATCAGTCCGGGGATGAAGGGATACGGGGTGCGATACCCGCATCCTCCCCGGGAGATCGAAATGGTGACGGTAAACGTTTCCGCTTCCCGGCCCGCCTCCTGTTTTCATGGTTTTCCTGTCCGCCGCCCGTGCGGCGCACGTTGACGAGGGTAATCGCGATGAAGTTTGAAGCGTATTTTTCATTCAAGGCGATTCTCCGCGACTTGATCCGGTGGCGGGTGAAGGGGCGGGACGTGGGCGACGTGTTGCCGCCTCGCAAGATGTGGATCCGCGCCGGTGCGAAGAAACGCAAGGGCGTGTCTCCGGAGGGGGTGCGGCGTCAGGCCATTTGGCGGACGGTTCGGCGCGTGTGCGGTGAGGCGGGAACGTCACGCCCAGAGGGGGTGCGCTGGGTTGAGAATCTGATGAAACTGGTGGAGGAGGTGCGGGCGTCGGTGTTTTCCGGCACGGTGGCGTTCGAGCCGCCGAAGCGTTTCAGAATCCCCAAGGGACTTGAAAACGGCGTAATGCAGTTCCGCGAAGTGGCGTCCTTCGAGCGGCTGGCGGACCGTGTGGTTTTGAGCCGTATGATGGCCTATGTACGCGACAGACTGGAATCGGAACTTACGGAGAACTGCTATTCGTTCAGAAAGGATTCGTCCATTTCACACCAGTTGGCGATTGAGCGGTTACAGGACTTTCGGGCGATTTTCCCCGTCGGGACACTTTTTGTGGCGGAGTGCGACATCAAAAAATTTTTCGACAACATTCCGCACGAGACGGTACGGCGGCGATGGCAGGAGGCCGGGTTCGACGTTGACGCAGGGAAGGTTCTGGAAGCGTATCTGGCGGTGTATGCGGCAGAGGCGGAGGGGCAGTCGTGTACATCCGCCGTTGACGAGCGGAGAGGTTTGCCGCAGGGAGGGGCGTTCTCGACCGTTTTGGCGAATCTGGTGCTGGCGGAGGCGGACGATGCGGTGGCGAAGGTGGATGACGGGCACCTCTTCTATGCGCGTTACTGCGACGATGTCGTGTTCGTCCACCCGGACGCGGCGGTTTGCCGTCGCGCGATGGAGGCGTATGCGGCGGCGTTGGAGAAGTTGGGGTTGCCGATGCATCCGCTCCGCTCGTTTGTGTATAAGCCGGCGGACGGTTCCCCGACGGAGTACTTTTCGCTGAAGAGCAAGGGGCCGTTCCGCTGGCGCGAAGCCGGGAAGGGCGAGGCGGAGTGCGCCCCGTGGGTGAGTTTCCTCGGAAGCCAGGTGCGGTACGACGGCGAAACGCGCATCCGCAAGGAGTCGATCGAGAAGCATATCCGTTCGCTTGGGCAGGAGACGGCGAAGGCGGTACGGGAGCTGGAGAACGGGATGATGGCGGAAGATGCGCATAAAACCTCCGCCGACGCGGCGGAATGGTTTTCGCGGTTTCGGAATCGCCTAATCGCCAAGGGCGTGGGATACGTGACGGAGAAGGTGAAGAATTGCGATATGTGCTGGGCGGGGGCGTTTCCGAACGTGACGGCGTGTGCCGATACGATCATGCAAATGCGGCGGCTAGACCGTGTGCGAGAAGGGATGTTGGCGAAGGTATGGCGGAGGCTGGCGGACGTTGCGAAGGGGGCGTCTCTCCGTCCGCACCGCTACAAGGGACGCCCGTTCAGTTACTTCGGTTTTTTGAAAGAGGCGAGAAGGCCGACGAACATGGCCTATCGGCGGCGCGTGTGGTGGATACGCGCCCTCCCGTATTCGGAATTATGAACGATTTTTCCCATTGCCACGCCGAAGGGAGGGGTGTAGACTAGACCGCAACGAAGGGAACCGATATGAGAAGTGACCAGATCAAGTGCGGGTTGGAACGCGCGCCCCACCGTGGATTGTTGTTCGCGCTGGGGTTGAAGCGCGATGAATTCAAGAAGCCGTTCATCGGTGTCTGTAATTCCTACACGGACATCATTCCCGGGCATTGCCACCTGAACAAGGTTTCCGAATGGGTGAAGCAGTGCATCCGCGAGGCGGGCGGCGTCCCGTTCGAGTTCAACACGATCGGCGTCTGCGACGGGCTGGCGATGGCGCACACGGGGATGAAGTATTCCCTGCCGAGCCGCGAGCTGATCGCCGACTGCGTCGAGTCGATGGCGATGGCGCACAGCTTCGACGCGCTGGTCTGCATCCCGAACTGCGACAAGATCGTGCCGGGCATGATCCTCGGCGCGTTGCGCGTGAACATCCCCGCCGTCTTCTGCAGCGGCGGCCCGATGATGGCGGGGGTGAACCCGCTCACCGGAAAGCCGAGCGATTTCAACACGATTTACGAAGCGGTCGCCCAGCGGAACGTCGGGAAGATCACCGAGGAAGAACTGGAAAAGGTCGAAGAGACTTCCTGTCCCGGATGCGGTTCCTGTTCCGGCATGTTCACCGCGAACTCCATGAACTGCCTCTGCGAGGCGATCGGCCTGGCCCTTCCCGGAAACGGCACGATCCCCGCCATCGCCCCGGAGCGCAAAGAGCTTTGGCGCAAGGCGGCGTTCCGCGCCGTCGAGATGGCGAAGGCGGGCGGGCCGCTGCCGAGGGATCTCGTCACGCAGGATTCGATCGACAACGCCTTCGCGCTGGACATGGCGATGGGCGGCAGCACGAACACGATCCTGCACACGCTGGCGATCGCCCGCGAGGCGGGGGTGGCCTACGACATGGACCGCATCAACGCGCTCTCCGCCCGCTGCCCGAACGTCTGCAAGGTCGCGCCGTCCTGCGGCTATCACGTCGAGGACGTCAACCGGGCGGGCGGCGTGATGGCGATCCTCAAGCGCGTGAGCGCGGTGGAAGGGTTGCTGCATCTGGACGTGCCGACGGTGAGCGGGCGGACGCTGCGCGAAGAGGTCGAGGCGGCCTCGTTCCATGACGACGCCGTGATCCGCACCCTTGAGAACGCCTACTCGAAAGACGGCGGTCTCGCCGTCCTGTGGGGCAACCTGGCGGAGAAGGGGAGCGTGGTCAAGAAGGCGGGCGTCGCCGCGAACATGATGAAGTTCAGCGGGACGGCGATCTGCTTCGATTCGCAGGAAGAGGCCTGCGCGGGGATCCTTGGCGGCAAGGTCAAGCCGGGGAATGTCGTGGTCATCCGTTACGAGGGGCCGAAAGGCGGGCCGGGGATGCAGGAGATGCTGGCGCCGACGGCGTACATCATCGGCGCGGGGCTGGGCGAGTCCGTTGCGCTGATCACGGACGGCCGCTTCAGCGGCGCGACCCACGGCGCGTGCATCGGGCACGTTTCGCCCGAGGCGGCGGAGGGCGGCCTGATCGGGCTGCTGCGCGACGGCGACCGGATCGACATCGACATTCCGTCGCGGACGCTCAACGCGGCGCTGACGGAGGCGGAGATCGAGGCTCGCCGCGCCGCGCAACCTGCGTGGAAGCC
>JAGAEL010000179.1 GCA_017613085.1 Kiritimatiellia bacterium
AACTTCTGGTCGCGAATTTCGACCTTCGTTTCCCCGGCCTGAAAAACACCAGCAACGACCTTGTCCACACGATCAGCGTCATCGACCTATGAACACCACATTCGGATATTGCCGCGCGGCTTCCGCGATTCCCACCGTGCGCCCCGGCGCCGTCCGGGAGAATGTCGCCTCGATGGCTTCGTTCCTCCCGCGCTGCCGGCAGGAGGGGATCGACGTGCTGGTGTTCCCGGAGCTTTGCGTGACGGGGTATACCTGCGCGGATCTCTTCTACCAATCCGCGTTGCTCGATGCCGCGCAAAAAGTCTTCGTCGAAACGTTCCTCGCGCAGACGGCCGATTGCGACACGCTCGTCTTCGCGGGACTTCCTGTCGTGCGCGACGGCCTGCTCTTCAACTGCGCGGTCGCCTGTCAGGGCGGGCGCGTCCTCGGCGTCGTGCCGAAGACGTTCCTGCCGAACACCCGTGAGTTCTATGAAAAGCGCTGGTTCTCCTCCGCCGCCGACGCGGCGCCGGGGACCGTCCGTTTCGCGGGGGAAGAGGTGCCGTTCGGCACGGATCTGGTGTTCCGCTCCGACGCGCTGCCCGAATGTGTCGTGGGCGTGGAGTTGTGCGAGGACTTTTGGGCGCCCGTCCCCCCCAGTACGCGGCTTGCCCTGAACGGCGCGACGGTGCTGTGCAACCTCTCCGCCAGTAACGAGCTTGTCGGCAAGGCCGACTACCGCCGCACGCTCGTCTTGCAGCAGTCCGCCCGTTGTCTTGCCGCCTACGTCTACGCGGGCGCGGGAATCGGGGAGTCCACGACCGATCTCGTTTTCGGCGGCCACGCCCTGATCGCCGAGAACGGCCGTATGCTCGCCGAAAACGCGCGGTTTTCGCGGGACGCGGATTGGCTTGCCGCCGATCTCGACATCGCGGCGCTTTCGTTCGACCGCCGCCAGAACGCTTCGTTCGCGTTCAGCGCGGCGCGTGCCGAACCGGTCCGTTCCGTCTCCTTCCATAGTTCGGCGCGTTCCGCCGGTCTCCCGCTGTTGCGGAAAGTCAACCCCCATCCCTTTGTGCCCTCCGGCGAAACGGAGCGGCGCGAACGCTGCGAAGAGATTTTCGCCATCCAGAGCGGCGGGCTGGCGACGCGCCTGCTGCACACCGGGACGAAAAAGGCGGTGATCGGGATTTCCGGCGGACTGGATTCCGCCCTGGCGTTGCTGGTCTCCGTTGAAGCCTTCCGCCAGCTGGGGTATCCCCTCGACGGGATTCTCGCCGTGACCCTGCCGGGGTTCGGGACGACGGGGCGGACGAAGGGCAATTCCGAAAAGCTCTGTCGCGGACTCGGGATCCCGCTTGAAACGATCAGCATCCTGCCCGCTTGCCGCCAGCACCTGAAAGACCTGCGCCACCCGGAGGATGTACACGACATCACCTACGAGAACACACAGGCGCGCGAACGCACCCAGATTTTGATGGACCTTGCCAACCAGCGCGGCGGACTGGTCGTCGGAACGGGAGACCTTTCGGAACTCGCGCTCGGCTGGTGTACCTACAACGCGGATCACATGAGCATGTACGGCGTGAACGGCGGTGTGCCGAAGACGCTTGTCCGCCATCTGGTGCGTTGGTTCGCGGAGACGCATGTGTCGGGCGAAGCCGCCGACGCGCTCTTCGACATCCTTGAGACGCCGGTCTCACCGGAACTCCTGCCCGCCGACAACTCCGGGCAGATCGCGCAGAAAACCGAAGAAACCCTCGGACCGTACGAGGTACACGATTTCTTCCTCTACGAATTCGTCCGGCGCGGCACGCCGCCGGCGAAACTCCGTTTTCTCGCCGCCACGGCCTTCGCCGGACAGTACACGCCCGAACAGCTCGACACCTGGCTGGAGATTTTCATCCGGCGTTTCTTCCGTCAGCAGTTCAAGCGTTCCTGCCTCCCCGACGGTCCCAAGGTCGGCTCGATCAACCTCTCGCCGCGCGGCGACTGGCGGATGCCGAGCGACGCTTCGGACGAACCCTGGAGGTCCGGGCGATGAGGGCAACGGCATTTTTCCATGCGCCGGGCAATAAATGCCCCGCGTATGCGTTTCTTGTAAACGTGACAGCGATTCCGTGGACGCGGCGTCCTCCTGCACGTAAAAAACCACAACGATGAAGGGAAACTCGAAATGAAACGAATCTGTTTTGCGGCCATGCTGCTGCTCACGGTTGCACTCCAGTCTCAGGGGGCGCCGAATACGGCTCCGGCGGGGGATGACAAGAAGGCGGATTTCCTGCCTCCTCGTCAGCGTCCGCCCCATGAAGCCGTTCTGAAGAAGTTCGACAAGGACGGCGACGGAAAGCTTAGTCCGGAAGAACGCAAAGCCATGCACGCCGAGCGTAAGGCCGAGTTTGAGAAGCAGTTCGACAAGGACGGCGACGGAAAGCTTAGTCCGGAAGAACGCAAAGCCATGCGGGAGGCCCACAAGGCCGATGTCGAGAAGCGCAAGGCCGAGTTTGAAAAGCGTTTCCAGGCGCAGTTCGACAAGGACGGCGACGGAAAGCTCAACGCGGAAGAGACCAAGGCGATGGAAGCCGCCCGCGCCGCCCGCGCCGAGCGGATGCGCGAGATGGCGAAACTCCGCCGGGATAACTTCGACAAGAACGGCGACGGCAAGCTCGACGCTGCGGAAGAAAAGGCCTGGATGGAAGCCCGTGAGCAGTTCAAGGCGAAGTACGGCGCCCCGGCTGCGGGGCCGCACCGC
>JAGAEL010000180.1 GCA_017613085.1 Kiritimatiellia bacterium
AAGGGAAGTCCCGCGCGCGCCCACCAAGCCTTCAAACGGCGGTTGAAGAATATCACGGATTCCAGATCCTCGTAGGCGAGCAACAGGTGGCGCTCCATCTCGACGACGCCCTCCGCCGTGAAGCAGAGCGCGGCGGAATCCGCGCCCGCTTCCGCACGGGCATCCCCGCCGGCGGCGAGCCAGGCGTATCCCCAATCGCAACGGGCATGGTCGCCGACGTAGGCAAGCGGGTTCTGCTCGACACGCCCGATGCGGACTGCCGCGAGTCCTCCGACCTTTGAAACCGTGGCAGCCACAGGGTATGTATCCACATTGCGCACCATCGCGCCGTCCATCCCGTAACGGAACTGGAAACCGTGCGGTCTGCCGTCCTTCGCGACGGCGCGGAGCGTGACGTAGGTGACAGGACGCGAAAAGAGATCGAGGTCGTCGGCCAGCATCGGTTGCGAAAATGTCAGCGTCGCACGGACCGTTCCGTTTTCAAAGGAACATATCGTCTGAAGCGGCGTGACGCGGATGCCGGTCTGCGGCAACGCGCGCGCCTCTTGCGGTTGAACCCCCACGAGACGGAAAGGTTCGCCGTCCACCGACAGGACGGCCGACATCGGTTGCTTTGCCCCGCTCCAGTGCGTTGTCGGGGTTTCGGTGAGACAGCCCGTCTGCGACCAGACGGAGAAAAACGGATCCACCTGCACCAAAGGGACACCGGAAGGGCGAAACGCGGAGGCGGCAGACGCCGCAAGGACGGATAAACAAATGAGGACGTGTTTCATGAATCGCAACCGCTCAAAAAAAAGAGACAAGCCGCACGGCTTGTCTCTTTGGGTTTCACGGATTAATACTCCCAGCCTTTGCGGATGTGCGGATGCAACAGGGCATCGGCAGCGGGATTGCCGAAGGTCTGCGCCGCGCTGTTCCACGTCAACTTGCCGGGAACCTGCTGGGCAATACAGCCGACGAGCATACCTTCGAGCATCGGCACGGAATGGTCGATATCGGAGTACGCCTTGACGATTCCCTTGCAGGCATCGACAAACTCAATGTCCTGCCCGCCTTTGCAACGGGGAAGCGTGACGGGAATCACCTCTTTTGCACAGGCGGGATGCTTCATGGTGGACTTGATCTTTTCCTCGTCCTTCAGCGCGATGTAGGCTTCCTGTCCGTAATCGTTCGTACTGCACAGGATACCCTTCGAACCGATGATCAGGCAG
Source organism: Kiritimatiellia bacterium (assembly GCA_017613085.1). Taxonomy (GTDB): domain Bacteria; phylum Verrucomicrobiota; class Kiritimatiellia; order RFP12; family UBA1067; genus RGIG8368. The sequence continues at coordinate 1,212 of JAGAEL010000180.1, forward strand.
CCGGTGTTGGGCACCTGACCGAGAGTGGCGGTGACCTGCGGCATGATCGACGGATCGGGCTTCAACTTGCCGTCGTACCAGAAAAGGTCTACCGCCGGCATCCCGAAGCGTTCCTTGTAGTGCATCTTGACGATGGTCTTGGAAGGATACGTCTCGTTGTTCTTGCCTTCGATGCGGATACATTCCGCGCCGTCAACCTCGCCGAGGCGGAGTCCGCGGAACGGGAGGTTCATCGTATGGCAGGCCATATCGCCGAACGCGCCGGTACCGAAATCAAAGAAACCGCGCCAGTTGAACGTGTGGTAGGCTTTCGTCTTGTAGGGACGGAACCGGGCGGGACCGATCCAGGAATTCTAATCGAGCGAGGACGGAACCGGATCCTCCCCTTCGGGGCGTCCGATACCCTGCGGCCAGACGGGACGGTTCGTCCAAACGTGAACCTCGCGCACCTCGCCCAGAATACCGGACTGGAGGATTTCGACGTTCCGGCGGAATCCTTCGCCGGAGCTTCCCTGGTTCCCCATCTGCGTGACGACACCCATCGTCTTCGCGACCTTCTCGAAGTAACGCGCTTCCCAGATTGTGCGGACGAGCGGCTTCTGGACATAGACGCTGCAGCCCATCTTCATCGCCGTGATCGCGGCGGGGGCGTGAACGTGGTCCGGCGTGGCGACGACAACCGCGTCCAAGTTCTTGCACACATCGAACATCTTGCGATAATCGCTGAAACACTTCACGGCAGAGGGATTCCCGCCCTTGCTCTGGATATGCTTCAGTCCACGGTCAATCGGTCCGCGATCCACGTCGCACAGCGCGACGATGTTCTCGCCGTGTTCAAACATCGGCACCCAGTCCGACCATCCCTTGCCGCCGACGCCGACGACGCCGATATTCAGCTTTTCACCCGGCTTCCGAAAACGGGGGACAACCCGCGTGACGGTCGGATAGGTAAAACCTTTCGTTGTCGTGCATCCGTCCATTGCGAACGCAGCCGCCGTGAACACAGCACCTTTGATAAACCCGCGACGATTCAAACGCATACTCAACCTTCCTCATTCCTAGACAAAGAGATAAACAACAGGCGTAGAGTATACGGCGAAATACGGCTGAACGCAATGGATATTTTCACTCCCGGAAAACCTGGGCTTCGAAGACAAGGAAATCCGTTTCTGTACGCCAGCCGTCCGGCGGCAACCCCGCTTTCACGGAAAGGTTGTCCAAGGTCTCTTCAAGCGACCACCCCTGCTCTTCCGCGACCTGCGGAAGGAAGACCGCGCTACGGCTCCGTTTGCGCAGGATAATCCCGTGACGGCCAAGGCGGATGTCGCACCAAGAGACGACCGGTTCCGGCGGCGTGAGGACGGAGATTTCGATGGCAACCGTCCCCAGTTCACGTTCCTCCAGCGCCGGGAAACGTGAATCCTGAAAAGCCGCGTTAAGCGCGTGTTCCGTAACGACCTTCCAGATTTCGCGCCGGGGGATGACTTCGCCGATACAACCGCGCAGGGCGCCGTCCTTCTTCAAGGTGACGAACCCGCCACGGATCCCCTTCATCCCTTCGGTCACGCCGGGCGGGACAATCCCCCAGATCGGGCGGATGCATTTCGTTTTGAAGGCACGGCGTAACACCGTCCGCGCAAGCGATGCCAACGCACGGCCATCCGCATCGTCAATCGGCCCCGTCGCAGGCTGCGGTTTTGTTTCACGTACCGGAGCCTTCCATGATCCCTCGACCAAGGCACCGACATAACTCACCGAATGTCCGGCATCGCGGTTTGGCGCGGAGGGGTCGATCCCCGTCCGCGTGACTTTCGAGTCGGACGGCATCATTGTGACCAGCAGGGCTAGCGGGTCGCGACCGCAAAGGGAGGTTCCCGTCGCGTGGATGTAGCGCAGAAAACCGTCCACGTCCTTCGACGCGAAAAGTTCAAACGCGCTCGCTTCCACCGTTCCCTGCGTCCCCGAATACTCTCCCTGCGCGGGTTCATATCCGAATCGGGCGCCGAAATGGGTGAAATCGGAACTCGCGACGATAAGCGTCTCATCATCGAGAAGATCCAGGAGGGCGTGCCCCGCTTCGATCACGCGCGCCCGGCTGAACTGTCCGCAGACAAGGCAGACGACCGGGATTTTCGCCGACACGAACGACTGGATAAGCGGAAGCTGGATCTGGTCGCTGTGTTCTTCCGTGTGCGCGGCCGGTTCGTTGATGACGAACGGCAGTTTCCGGGCGCGGGCAACCCATTCCGTATCGACGGGGACGAGCCCGAGGGGTGTTGCGTAATGCGTGAAGTCGCCGATACTGATCCGGTCCGGCATCGGCAGATAATGACTCGGCCCCATCACGAGGATACGTTTGTAACGGCGCGGATCGATCCGCATATAGACACCCGCCGCGACACGCCCCGAAAACCGGTATCGCGCATGGGGAACGACCACCGCGCAAATCGTGCGCTTGCGGACGACGGACATATTCTCGACAAGCCGGCTCATGTCGTACCGCAACATATTCGCGCTGTCCTGGTACCATTTGCCGGCAACGGGCGACGGCTGGATCCGTGTCATCTACAACGCTTCCTTCCTTCTTCTGGAGGGAGCTACTTGCCGACCACTTGCCGGAAGACCGGCAATACGGCATCGCGCCAGATCGCATAGCCCGTCCTGCCCGGATGGAGGTAGTCGGGCATGAGGGACTTCTGCACCTTGCCGTCCTTATCCAAGAACTTCGCGTTGAAGTCGCACCAGAGGACGCGCCCGCCGTCGGCGTAGGGACGGATCAACTTGTTGACCTCGAGATTGCGGAGATGGTTCGCGTCCGTCGGCGTCTCCTTGCCACGAGGGAAAATCGGCAACAACAAAACTTTCGCCTCCGGCTGCTTCTGCTCGATGACCTCGATGACCCGTTTCACGCCGGCGGCGATATCGGCCGGGGTTTCGCGATTGTTCGTCCCGATCATCAGCATGACAAGCTTCGCCTTGTACCCGTCCAGCTCGCCGTTTAGACCGCGCCAAACGAGGTGTTCCGTGTGGTCTCCGCCATAACCGATGTTCAGGATTTTATACCGCTTGCACAAGTCTTTGTAGACGTCACCGCCGGAACGTTCCCAGAAATGCGTGATGGAATCGCCGAAAAAGACGATATCGTACGTCCCGTCGGAAGACTGGATCGAAGCGCGTTTTTCACGCAGACGTTTTTCCCACCATCCCTTGCCGCGCGCCTTGCTCGTTTCCGTCATGCGCGTCGCGGGAATGACCGTCTTCCGAAGCGAAAGCCGCGTCGCCGCGTCCGGCGGGGTATAGACCTGGCGGGGCGGTTCGGGAACCTTCTCCGGATCGAGCGCCCAGTCGATGAACGGGATCACCGATTTCGCCCAGATCTCGTATCCCCTGCCCTTCGGGTGGAGGAAGTCCGGCATCATCTCCTTCGAGAGCGTCCCGTCCAGCTCAAGAAGTTTCGCGTTGAAATCGCACCAGACGATATTCTTCCCGTCGACGAAACGGAAGATCTGTTCGTTCACAATTTCGTTGCGTTTGCGGCGCGGATCATCCGGCGTGGCGCCACGTGGGAAAATCGGGTGGAGAATGATCTTCGCCTTCGGCTGCTTTTCGCGGATCGCGTCCAAAACCGCCTTGATGCCGACAATCGTATCGGCTGGGGGTTCCTTCGCGAATGACTTCTGCCCGGTATTGTTCGTGCCGATCATGAGTACGACCGCCTTCGCCTCGTAGCCGTCCAGTTCGCCGTGCGCGATCCGCCAAAGCACATGTTCCGTGCGGTCGGCACTGTAACCGAGATTGAGCGCATGATAAGGCGCGTGCGCGAAGTACTTCTCCCATTGGGCGATACCGCGCGGTTTGTGTTCCCAGCCGTTCGTGATGGAATCGCCGATGAACACGACCTTTGAACCGCCTTTTTTCACACATTCCATCTTTTCCGCGTGGCGCTTCATCCACCAGCTTTCCGGTTTCGCGTTTTGCGGCGTCGGTGTACAGGAAACCAGTTCGGCGCACACACTTGTACACGCGAACGCAGTTGCCCAGAAAAGAACCCTGATCCGTTTCATGTTTCCTTACTCCTCGTTTCCGTTTCCAAAGATAGCGTTCCCCGCTACACCTCACAAAATGGGGCTTGCGTCGTTCATCGGCGGGCATTATAGTCCATCATCCCCGTCAGGTTCAAGAACGCTTTTTGGAAAGACATTTTCCGTTTTTACTTGCCCTTGATCGATAAAGACGGGTAGACTGGTCAGCGGAATGAAAATCTTGGTGATAGAAGACGACGAAAAAATCGCGCAGTTCATCTGTGTCGGCCTCCAGCGGGAAGGCCATACGGTAGATGTCGCGACAACGGGGACGGAGGGCGCCGGCCTTCTCGCGGGGAACCGGTACGACGCCGCCGTTCTCGACATCATGCTTCCGGGGGTGGGCGGGCTGGACATTCTCCGCGACGCCCGCCGGCGCGGCGACGCCACGCCGGTTCTGGTGTTGAGCGCAAAGGGGGAACTCGACGACCGCGTACTCGGTCTGGAGGCCGGCGCGGACGACTATATGCCGAAACCTTTCGCCTTCTCCGAACTCTATGCCCGCATCCACGCGATCACGCGGCGAGCCTCCGTCGCCCAGACGGAAACCCGCCTCTCCGCCGGCGACGTGACGCTGGATCTTTTGACGCGGACGTGTACGCGGGAAGGCCGGAAGATCGAGTTGCAACCGCGCGAATTCACCCTGCTGGAACTCCTTCTCCGCAATGTCAACCATCCCCTCGACAAAACGACCATCCAGGAGCGGATCTGGGGGTTGGGCATCGAACCGCAGACGAACATCGTGGATGTCCTCGTCTGCAAGCTGCGCACGAAAATCGATTCCGGTTTCGAGTTGAAACGGATTCAGACCATCCGGGGTGTCGGGTATGTTTTCCGTTCGGAAGCCTAAATTCCTCCATTCATTCGTCTTCTACCTCCTGCTGGGGTATCTCGCCGTCTATCTCATCGGTACGGCGACCGTCTTCTTTTTGACGCGGCGCGGTATCGTCAAGTCCGTGCGCGGTTACGACCGCCAAGACGTCATGGCGGAAAGCAAAGACCTTGTTTCGCTGCTGGAGCAGAACCTGAGCGGCAGCCTGCTCGCGGAGGCCGTGACCGTAAAGCATTACCCTCCGTCCACGATTTTCATCGTGCGGATCCTCAACAAATCCGGGCGGGAAGAATACACGATGAGCTGGCCCGTCCGTTTCACGCTCCCCGCCTGGCGGGGGACGGAGACGGAGCCGCTGCCGCCGGAAGGGTTCAGCGAGTTTTTCATCAAAGCCTACGAACGGCACATCCAGATCCAGACGACGCACCTGAAGGACGGACGCGCGCTTCAGGTCGGGAAAGGTTCCTTCCTGGAAGTGGACCAGAAGGGGATGATGTTGCGGATGCTGGAGATTTTCGCCGCGCTCTCCACGCTTTTCTCCGTCCTCTCCGCGCTCGTGATGCTTTTCCTCACCGTCCGCCCGATCCGCAAGATGACCGGGGAAATGACGCGCATCATTGAAACCGGGGAGTTCGAACGAGGCGCGCCGCCGGTCAAAAGCATGATCCGCGAACTCGACACGCTGGGGCGCCTCTTCAATGTGATGACGGAGAAATACGCGAACCTGATCCGCGCCATGCGGCAGACGATGGAAAACGTCGCGCACGATTTCCGCACCCCGCTCACGCGCATACGCGGCGGGTGCGAGCTCGCGCTCAACCGCCGGGATCTTCCCGAAGGGCTGGCCGATACCCTCGCCGACGTGATCGAAGACTGTGACCACGCCAAGATGCAGCTCCAGAATCTTCTGGACGCGCGCGAAATGGAAAGCGGATTCGTGAAACTCAGCCGGGAGACGTTCAGCCTCACCTCCGTCCTGCGCGACCTCGTGGATATGTATTCCCTCATCGCGGAGGATAAAGGGATCGAACTGCGCGGCGAATTCCCGAAGACGGACACCGTCTACTGTGGCGACCGCCAGCGGTTGACGCGCGCGTTCGCGAACCTGATCGACAACTCGGTGAAATACACGCCGAAAGGCGGACACGTCCGCGTTTCGCTCGCCCAGGAGGAAGACGGCATCCGCGTGGAGGTGAGCGACACGGGGATCGGGATTCCGGAAGACGAACAGGGCTTGATCTGGCAACGCCTCTTCCGGGGCAAGACGGCACAGGAGACCGAAAAAGGGCTTGGACTGGGACTCAATATCGTCCATGTGATCATCACCGCGCACGGGGGCGGCATCACCGTGCGCAGCCGGAGCGGAGAAGGCACGACCTTCATCGTCCGACTCTAAAACGCCCCCATCAAACTTGAAATTTTCCTTTCCCTCCCTTCCCGGCTTTGCTAGACTAACGGGCATGAAAAGATGCCGCTTCCGGCGGTGCGAGCGTGTTCGCGCCGTCAGGAATCGCGCAAGGAGGATACACCTATGAGAAAATCAGTTGTGATTTCAGTCATCGCGATTCTTGCCCTGTTGTTCATTTTCTTCGGATGCTGTCAACAGGTGGACACAGGCGAGGTCGGGTTGAAAACGTGGTTCGGGAAAATCGTTTCGGACGCGCTCCCCGAAGGGATCTACTTCTACTCGCCCATCGGAGGGAACGTGGTCATCTACGACGCAAAACAGCAGCGGGCGGACTTTGACACCGAAATCTTCACAAAAGACCTCCAGGCCGCGCAGGTCAAATTCGTCGTCAACTTCTCGCTGGATCGAAGTCATATCAAAGAGCTTCACACGAACATCGGGCGGATGTACGAAAAAAAACTGGTCGAGCCGCTTTCCATCGCCGCCATCAAGGACGTCATCGGGCAGTGGCAGGCCGATGAACTGGTGCCGAAACGGGAAGAGGCGACCCGCCTGGTTTATTCCGCGCTCACGAACTCGCTCTCGCGGACAGGCGTGAAAGTAGACCATGTGAGTATCCTCAACATCGATTTCTCCGAAAGTTACGAGAAGGCTGTCGAGGCGAAACAGGTCGCCATGCAAGAGGCGATCCGCGCCAAGAACGTCACGACCCGCATCGAAGAGGAGTCCCGCCAGGCGGTCATCACGGCTGAGGCCGAAGCCAAGGCGATGGAAGTCCGCGCGAAGGCGCTGGAGAAGAACAAGGGCTTGATCCTGTACGAGGCGGTAAACAAGTGGGACGGGAAATTGCCCGTCTACATGATGGGCGACAATACCCTGTTCTTGAAGGAGCTGGGCGTGCCGCGCAACCAGCCTCGGTAACACGCCCCGTCCGGGTGTCCGCGAATCATAAGGGAGGAGATCGCCATGGCCGATTCTGCAGAAAAACTCCAGGAAGGTATCGCTTTTTTTGAAAATATGCTGGTTTCGATGCCGGGAGACCGTACCAGCCTGGAATTCCTTGCGATGGCCTACGAACAGACGGGGGAGACGGAGAAACGCCGGAACACGCTCGTCAAACTTGCCTACGCCCTGCTGCGTGAAAAAGAATACGACAAGGCGGAGTTGATCGCCAAGGCGCTCAGCGCCTTCCCGGACAACCCCGACGCGCGCCAGGCGGTCATGCGGATCGCGGAAGCAACCCAGGGGCAGATCCTGCAAGGACAGTTCCACAGGGACATCGCCTCGGCGACGGCCGACGGGCAGGCAAAGGATCCCGCGATCGAAGTCCACGCGCTTTCCCGTGCCGCGACCTCCACCGAACTGGATCTGGTCTGGCGGTGGAAGGAGCGCGGCACCGTGGACAAGGCGTTCTGTTCGGAGCTGTTGCGGATCCTGACCGACCGCCCCGTCTCCGATGTGCCGATGACGATTTCGGCGCTCCGCCTACTCGACGAGCAGCATCCCGAATGGACGGACCGCGTCCTGGAAACCATGCAGGAGGAGAGCCATACGCCGTTCATCCCGATCGAATACTACGAGCCCACGCCGGAGGTGGTCGAACCCTTCACGCCGGCGTTCATGCAGATCAAGGCCGTCCTCCCCTTCGGGAAAATGGCCGGCGAACTTCTCGTCGCCTTCTTGAACCCGTTCAGCGAAACCCTCCGGACGGAGATTGCCGAACGCGCCCAGGCACCCTGTCATTTCTTTCTGGCGCATCCCAAGTCGCTGCTCGACGTGATCGCCAAGACGTACTGAGAGAAAGGGGGCATCCATGTTCGCAAACCGTACATCCAATTTCCAGAAACTGCTCGTCACACGCGGGCTCCTTACCGAAGAAGAACTCCGCCACGAACTAGAAGAGGCGGGGCAGATTCCCCTTGAGCGCCACCTCGCGCAGACGAACCGCGTCAATCCCGACGCGCTCACGCTCACGATCGCCGCCTATTTCAGCCTCCCGCCCGTGCAGCTTCCACCCGCCTTCATGCCATCCGCCCAGCTGATGGATCTTGCGCCGGCCACGGTATGGGGACGACTGAAGGCCATTCCGCTCGCCCGTCTGGGTAAGCACCTGACCGTCGCCTTCGGCGATCCCTTCGACCTGATGGCGCAGGAGGAAATCGCCCGTATCACCAAGTCGGAAATCGTCCCGCTCGTTGCCGGCGAGAAGTCCGTCTCGGAAGCCGTGACCCGCGCCCAGCAACGCAAGGATGCGGAGAATCCGAAGCTGGCGATGGAAAATGTCATGAAAGTCCAGGATTCGGAGATCGAGGTGACCACGGAGTCACGCGACACCGAGGAAAACCTGGACAAGGCGTTGGAAAGCGTTGACGAGGCGCCTGTCATCCGCATGGTGAACATGATGCTCGTCGAAGCGTTGCGGACGGGGGCCAGCGATATCCACTTCGAGGCGCTGGCGAAAACCTCGCGACTGCGTTACCGCATCGACGGCGCGTTGATCGAGCGCCCCAGCCCGCCCCGCTCGCTGCACAACGCGATCGTGTCGCGTCTGAAAATCATGGCGGATCTGGACATCGCGGAACGGCGCGTCCCGCAGGACGGCCGTTTCAAAGTCAAGGCGCTGAAAAAAGAGGTCGATGTCCGCGTCTCCATCCTTCCGACCGTCCACGGCGAAAAGGTCGTGATGCGTATCCTGGACAAGAGCAACCTCGCCCCCGGCCTCGGCAAGCTCGGACTGGACGACTACGCCTACAAGGCGATGAAACACGCCATCGACCAGCCGCACGGCATCATCCTCGTGACGGGGCCCACGGGTTCCGGCAAGACGACGACCCTGTATTCCTGCCTGCAAGACCTCAACCAGCCCGACGTGAACATCGTCACGGCGGAAGACCCGGTGGAATACGAAATCGAAGGGATCAACCAGGTCCACGTCAACCAAGCGGTCGGACTGAGTTTCGCATCGGTGCTGCGTAGCGTCCTCCGCCAAGACCCCGACATCGTGCTGGTGGGCGAAATCCGCGACGGCGAGACGGCGGACATCGCGGTCAAGGCCGCCCTTACGGGCCACCTTGTGCTCAGCACGCTCCACACGAACGACGCCGCCAGTGTGATGGCCCGTCTCGTGGACATGGGGCTTCCGCCCTACATGCTGGCCTCTTCGCTCATCCTCGCCCAGGCGCAGCGTCTCTACCGGAAGCTTTGCCCGTTCTGCAAACGGCCGGTTGACCTCACGCCGGAAATCCTCTCCGCAAACGACATCGATCCGCACGTCTTCGAAGGCGTCCAGATCTACGGTCCGGGCGGTTGCACCAAATGCCACGGCATCGGTTTCAAAGGTCGCGGCTCCGTCATGGAGGTCTTGCCGATCACCGACACGATCCGTGCGGAGATCGTCAAGAACAGTCCCGCCTCCATCATCCGCGAACAGGCGATCCGCGAGGGGATGATCACCCTGAAAGAAGCGGGGCTCCGCAAGGTTGCCGAAGGCGTGACTTCGCTCCATGCCGTCCTCGAAGTGACCGGCAGCGAATAGCGCAAGAACGAAAGGAAGGTGCGTCATGGCCAAAGCAATCAAAATCGCCGGCGTCTCGCAGATCAAGAAGAAAGACCTCATCCCGTTCACGCGCCAATGCGCGAGTATGTTGAACGCGGGTATGTCCATCCTCTCAACCGTCGCCACGCTGGAAGATCAATGCGGGAGCCCCAATTTCAAAAAGGTGCTGGGTGTCCTGCGTTCCTCCATCGAGAGCGGCGAGCCGTTTTCCTCCGGGTTGTCGCGTTTCCCGAAAATCTTCGACGATATGTACGTGAACATGGTCGCCGCAGGGGAACGGAGCGGACAGTTCGCGGCCGTGTTGAAGCGGCTCGCCGCGATGATGGACTCCGCCGCAAGACTGTCGCGTAAAGTCCGTTCCGCCCTCACCTACCCGACCGTCATCCTCAGCATCGCCTTCCTGATCGCGGGCGGACTGATTACGTTCGTCGTGCCGGTATTCACGGAAATGTTCTCCGGCTTCGGCGCGCAACTCCCGGCCGCGACGCAGATGCTCGTCAACATGAGCGATTTCATCCGGGGAAACTGGTACTGGCTGCTCGGGGGTGTCGTCGCCGCCATCGTCGCGTTCAAACACTGGCACTCGACGAAGGCGGGCGAATATCAGTTCGACAAGTTCAAACTCAAAATGCCGGTCTTCGGCGAACTGACGGAGAAAGTCGCCATCGCGCGTTTCTGCCGTCTTTTCGCACAAATGCTGAAAAGCGGCGTACCGATTCTGGACTCGATGCAAATCGTCGCGCTTTCCATCGGGAACAAGGTTATCGAAAAATCGATCCTCGCCTCCCGCGAAGGGGTCGAACAGGGAGGGACGCTCGCCTCCTCGCTGGAAGGGAAACCCTGCCTCCCCATCCTCATGGTCCGCATGATCGCCGCAGGCGAAAAGAGCGGCCGGATCGACGAAATGCTGGAAAGTATCGCCGACACCTACGATGACGAAGTGGAGACTACCCTTGCCACGTTGACCTCCCTGATGGAACCGTTCCTGATGGTGATCCTCGGCGTGGTCATCGGCGGTATCGCTATCGCGATGTTCCTGCCGATCTTCAAGCTCGGCACCATCGTAAACTGAGTAAGCATCACTCCATCACGTTGCCGAGCGTAAGCCCCTTGCGCCCGGCTTCATAGATGCGTTTCACATCCTCGTGCGAGAGCGTCCGGGTCCAGAACGCGAACTCGTCAATCCGTCCCTTGAAGGTCCTGCCGTAACGGCCTGTACCGTCCTGCCCGATGAAGAACGGAAGCCCGGTATCGAAGAGGATCGCGCCCGTGTCGTCGGCAATGCAGTAGAGCCGTCCGTCTGACGTTCCCTGGTAGAGACGCAACACGCCGTCGTTCCCCCGCGTCGCCGCGTAGAACGTCCACTTTCCGAATTCGACATCGTAGGTGCCGATGTTGACACATTCGCCCGCCGATTTCGTTCCGCAGTTGAACACCACACCCGGCGTCTTCACATACTCCGTACACTTCGCGGCGATAAGCGCGATACCGGGATTGCGGCTCGACTTCCAGTTCTTGTTGCACACCAGGACGGGATCCCCCTTCTGCCGTTCGTCCATCTTCACCCACATCGTCATCGCGAAGTCCGTTTCATTTTCAAACTTCAGCTTCTCCGATCCCTTCAGGCATACCCCGCCTAACCGGTTGGTGTCCGGCGCAACGTTCAAGCAACCGCCGATGAACCCTGCCTTCGCACCGGATGCCGTGGCCGAGCCGCACACTTCACTCCGAGGTCCGTCGGGGAGGGCGTTCACAGGGCTCTTCCCGTCGAACGTCAGATAGACGGCAAGCCCTTCCGAGAGGGGACGTTCCTTGTCCATCACCGTCTCGCCCCCCACGACCTTCCCGTCCAGATTCATGCTGGAAACATCGAGGCCGAAGTGCGCAAGAACCGTCGGCGCCGTATCGTAGTTACACGGCGTTCCGGGAATACGCCCCTGCCGGACATGGCGCGACGAGACGATCAACGGAATCGCCGTGGCGTGACCGCCGAAAAGCCCGTGCGTGTCGGCGTAACCGCCATGGTCGGCGGTGATGACGATAAGCCAATCCTCGTCCTTGAACGTCGGACGTTTCGCGATCGCATCGAGGCATCTGCCGATGATACCGTCGCAGAGGTGCAGCGCATTCAAGTAGGCGGTAGAATACGGGTAGAAGCCCGCGCCCCAGCCGCCGAGCAGACCGTGCCCGGCGTGGTCGGGACAGTCCAGCATGAGGAAGGCGGTATCCGGCGCATCGTCGGAGGCGAGCCGCTTTTCCAACTCCGCACCGTTTGCGAGATCACGCGCATACGCGCCCCCCCACCGCTCATTCAACGCCTTCGTCGCCCTCGCACCGCCGAACGAAAACTCCACCTTCGGATGCGGACAAATCTTCACGTCCGCCTTCCACGAATACAGGAAAAGCGTCTTCGAGCCGGATCTCGCCTCGGCGATCCGCGCAAGGAAACTCGGCCATCTCTTGTAATCGCACTGCACGAGCTGCGCACCGGTATTGGTGACACAATTCTTCGCCGTCGTCACGCCGACAGCGATGGCCACGTGGTTAGGCGCGGAGGAGGCGAGGGCATCCGGGACCGTCCTCGCATACAGGGAAGACGCACACTGGTAACCGGGCTGCCACTTCCCGGCGACGAGCCTCTGGATATTCGGCGCACAGGCGTTTTCCACAACATCGCCGCGTCCCCCGTCAAGCATCACGACGAGTGCCTTCGGTTTCCGTTCGGCAGACGCGGTGAACAAAAGCAGAAAGGTCGTGAGCACAGCTACGGCCACGGCCACGCCATTCCCCTTGTCAAACCGCACGTGCGGAATCCCGGCATACGACTTCCCACGAACCCCAGTTCCCATCGACTTGTCCTTTCCTTGCTTGTTGCAGACGTCCTGCACCTCTTGACAATAACAACCTTTCGACGCCTAGACAAGCATCTTTTTACGCGAATTTCAGACCTTCAAAAACCGCTAATTTCAAAACTTTTTCGCTGGATTCGGGGGGCGGGGTGAGGTATACTTTCGGTATGTTCAATGCGGGACACAGTAAACGTGTACGGCCGGACGGCCGGGGGAAACGGGGACAAGCCATGCTGGAGTATGTGCTGGTCTTCGCGGCCCTTCTCGCGCTTTCTGCGGTCTGCGCGCTCTGCCTATACGCGGTGCGCCAGCAGTCGAACCGGTCGCTGGATCTCGTCGCTTCGGAATACCCGTAACGAACACCATAAGGAGTCAGACATGAAACTTCCTCGCAAGAATCGCAAGAGCGGACAGACGATGATCGAGTACATCATCATCGTCGTACTGATCGCCATCACGCTGCTGGTGCTCTTCTCCAGACTCAGCAAGGCGACCGGCAAGAAAGTCGCCGGGGCGACCTCCGCGCTCGACGCGGATGTCGGATCGGAAGCCGCATCTCTCGCCGAAGAGATCGACGAGAAGAAGATCCGAAACCTCGGTACGGACGGGAACGCGAACTAACGTAACCGTGGACGGAAGAACCGGGCAGCCGGCCGGCGCGGCCGCCACGCGCCGGCTTTCCCGAAGGCGGGGCCAGGCAATGATCGAATCGATTTTCGTCATTGTTTTGGTCTGCCTTTGTTTTTTCGGCGTCTATCAATACGCCTCGCTCTATTCGACGAAGGCCGTCCTCTACCACGCGGCGGCCTGCGCGGCGCGCGCCCGGTCGGTCGGGTTCAACGAATGGATGGCGCGCAAGAGCGCCCTCGCCGCCAGCATCCCCGTTTCCGGGCCGCGTATCACGCCCGCCGGCGCGGGCGGACTGGATGACAGGCTCGCCTCATCCCTGCTGGATCGCGGGGCGAACCTTTGGGACGCCGCCTTGCGCGCCTCCACCCGTTCGCCGGCCGCGGCCATCGAGGCGGCCCGCCTTCCCGAATTCATGGAGGGGGTGAACGAACCGACCGCGCGCGGCATTCTCGACTACGCCTACTGGGACAACACGCACGTAGACTTGGACGAGCCGATCGCGCTGGGCGAGGATTCGCCCGGTGTCTTGACCGCCGTCGTCCGCCAGCGCCATCCGTTGCTGTTGCGCCTCGGCGCACTTGCCGAAGGGGAACAGGAGGCGCCAGACGAAAACGGCCGGGATGACTTCGCCGTGCGCGGCGTATTCTCCATCGAGTCCCATTACCCGCTCTACCTGGAGGACGCGAAATGGTGAGGCGCGGGAACAGCGGACAGGCCATCGTGTTTATCCTGATGGCGCTGGTGATCCTTGCCTTCCTTTTGCTGTTCCAGGTCGATCTGCACCGGATCATCCAGCGGAAGGGGCAGACCCGCAATGCGGGGGATTCCGCCGTCCTCGCAGCCGCCCGCTGGCAGGGCGCCACGTTGAACCTGATCGGCGACCTGAACCTTGTCCACGCGCTCGCCCTCGCGGCCGGTTCGGAAGAGGCCGCCGCCGCCGCCACGAACATACAGATCCGTCTCGCCTTCACCGGCCCGCTCGCCGGGCTTTACGCCGCGCAAGTCCTCGCCAAAAACAACGGGATGCGCGTCGATGCCGGCATGTCGCAGATCCTGCGCGACCATGCCGCGACCATCCGCAACCTCTACGCCGCCTCCAACGAAGACGGCGAAATGTATTTCCCCGAACCTTGGCCGGGCGCGTGGAACGAGTACTCCGACCTGCTCCGCCTGATCGCCGACAGCGGTATCGCCGCCGGTCCCGACAATATGCAGACGTACACCGATCCGGGGGCGGGGCATCTCCTGCTTACGAAGGATTTCTACTACGCGGTCATGGGACACGGCTGGTGCTGGTTCAAATTCCACGCCCCTGCCCTACTCTCCAGCTACAACTCTTTCCACGACTGGCCGCCCCTGCCGGATGCCGACCGGAACGATTATTGGAACGCCGAAGTCTTCCCGCTCCACGTCCATCCCTCCGTCCGGCGCATGCGTATGCTGTTCAGTCCGGACGAGTTGGCGGGTTACGCGCAGGATGCCGGCCATGCGGACGCGAATGCCACGCTGCTTGCCGCCACCAATTTGACGGAACGTGCGGAGGTCTGGTTCTTTTACAACGGCACCGACTGGGGGGAATGGAAAGCGATCAAGCCGGACGGGGAAGATAACTTCCCGATTACCGGGCCGGTCCGTGAGGAGTACGACACGGCGGGCGCGGACGCCGCCATCCGTGTCAGCGCCCCCGTCACCCGACTCACCCCGAACATCGCCGACGGCGGCGGGGAACGTGTCCTCTGGACGGCCGCCGCGAAACCCTTCGGCTATCTCGACACGCAGACCGGGAAGGACAAGGTGACGTCGGCCGCCGGTTTCGTTCTGCCCGCCTTCCGCAATGTCCGCCTGGTCCCCATAGACGCGGTTTCCAATGCGGACGCCTCTTCGTCCGACGTGGAATGGGTAACGCACGTGCGTTCCCATTTGAAACAGTATGTGCAGAACGGGCCGTCCGGCGCGGGCGGGGGATGCCGTTACTGCAGCGCGCTCGCGCTCTGGGAGAACGACCTCTTCCGCCGGGAAGGCGCAGACTGGCTTGAGGAATATGGCGGGACCTGCCGTCGTCCCTCGCACGGACCGGGACACGGCGGCGGATCGAGGAGGGGGCACTGATGCGGAACAAGCACGGACAGGCCGCGCTGGAATTCGTGATCGCGCTTTTCCTTTTCCTGATCATCGTACAGGGGATGATTTTCCTGAACGACCTCTCCTGGACTTCTCTCTACCTTCAGGCCACGCAACGCGGAGAGGCAGGGAAAAATGCGATGTCCGACGTCGCGCTCGGAAGAACGCCGGACGGTATCCGGGACTGGACGGACGGGGCGGACGGGATCGCCTTCACGCCGGACGACACGCCCCAGAAGAGCGGAGACGGCGCGTTTATCACGCAGAGTCTCGCCGAACGTTCCGCCGCCTCGCCGGAAGACTGGGTACAGGTCACGGACGAAATCCGCGTCCCCGTTTCGCTCGCCCAGGTACACGCGGCGCCCTCCCTCTCCACCCTCGTTCCAAGCATCCGCCAAAAGGAAGAGGTGGAGGTTGAAGTGCCCGAGTTTCTTCGCCGGAACGTATACGGGAAAGACAACGTGATACTCCGCGAAACGGTCTGGATGCCCTTTCTCGACGGGCTGTACTGACCTCTAAAAAATGTTTGACGCGCACGCACATCTTCAGGACAAACGCCTTGCCGGACGGGAACGCGAAATCGAATCCCTCGTCCTCGCCTCCGGAATCTCCGGTGTCTGCACCTGCGGGACCGCGCCGGACGACTGGGCCGATGTGGAAGCCCTCCCAGCCTGTTACACATTCCCCGTATACCGCGCGTTCGGGGTCCACCCTTGGTATGCGGGCGCGCTTCCGAACGAATGGGACGAGACCTTAAAGGATTTCCTGCTGCGTCATCCCGATGCGGCGGTCGGCGAAATCGGACTCGACGGAATCCGTTCCACGCCCCCGGCCGACAGCCAGTACGGCGTATTCGAACGCCAGCTGGATCTGGCTGTAGAGCTGAACCGCCCCGTCGTACTGCACGGGGCGAAGGTATGGGGGCTCCTGCTCGACCGCCTGGCCCCGTATGCCGGTAAACTGCGCGGTTTCCTCTTGCACGGCTTCGGCGCATCCCGCGAACTGCTCCAACGCTTCCTCGACCTCGGTGCCTACGTTTCCTTCGGCGGGGCTGTCACCCATCCGCGTTGCGTCCGCGCCCGCGAGGCACTCCTCGCCGTACCGGACGACCGGTTATTGCTGGAGACCGACGCCCCCGATTTCTTCCCGGACGACGGCCTCCCGCTCACCCCGGATCTGAACCGGGTGAATCATCCCGCGAACCTCGCATCCGTGCTGCGCCATGCCGCCGAACTCCGGGGCATCGATGCCTCTACGCTGGAAGCACAGACGGAACAAAACGCCCGCACGTTTTTCGGGGCAACTTCAACAAAGAACGATTGAATTACGCGGATCGTCACTCGTACACTTTCCCTTCGCCTCCACACTGGTCACAAGTCACAACGGTTGAAACCTGCCCACGTCCATTACATGTGCCACAAGTTATTTCTCGCGGCCCACTCGGTACAGAGACTCTGGGCGTCCTTCCCTTTGAGAACATTCCGACTAATCCAGAGACCTGATTGAAAGTATCACTCAACTGCGCCTGAGGATTAGGTACTCTACCTCGCCCATTACAACTGGAACAAGTAACCGTTTGGTTCAATCGTCCGTATGCATTACATCTGGGGCATCGAAATTCTCGTACCGCTCTTCCATTCCGCCAGACATATCCAGCATCGAGAAGCCATGACCCCTCGGTTGAGCCACTATGCAGATGTGTTCCTTGTCCCTTGCTGACCCCTTGTTGCCAGCGCCGATTCTGCGTAAGCCTACGAATGGCATCCTCCGCCTCTCCTTCAAACCGAGAGACGTTTATGTAATCGTCACGCCCAAGTGCCTGTTCAAATTTGATGATTGCAGCCTTCGCATTTCGTGCAACTGACTTTGCGTAATGCCAAGCGGGGCACGAAGTCGTAGTGTCGAACTCATCCTTCATCTGGTTCAAGCGCTGAAGGCTTTGCACTTTCCCGCCATTCTGCCATTGTTCGGCCAACCGAAGTTTTGTTTCTATCTCTTCCTCTGATGGAGGCTGAGTTTGTTGTTTATCGGTTACATCAGTCACCAGAGAAAAAAACGACTTCCCTTGCAAAAAACGCTGTGCCTCCAAGGTGATCAAGACCGTCAGCCCGATTAAAATCAGAATCAACAAGAAGTTTGCACTCCCTGTCTCCCTGTTTCTCTGTACCATACCCAAACATTCCTTTTTCTGCATTCCGATTCCCTCCTTACGACAGCTTCTGACGTACACACGTCACCAAGATGAACGCCGAAGCATTTCATTTGCTTCGTTGCGGTATTCCTCTCCCGCATGTTGAAGATTTTCGATTGCCGCATTTGCGGCCCCTTTATCCTCATCGCGCCAGATTAAGCGCTTTGCTGCTTCCCCTGTCATGTGATTGATGATTGCTTCCATAATCCGGTTATCAATATCATCTAGTTTCCGTTTCAGACTGTCACGGTTCGCCTGCAAAGACGTAACCCGATAATCTGACGTAGGGGAACCTCCCGAAAGTTCAATCGTCTTCCGTAACTCCATAATTTTTTTGTCCGTTCTTTGGATTGCCGTTTTGAATTGTTCACGTATCTGCTTCATACTACCACCCCAGAGGCTGTTTTCAGACAAAAACGCATCTATTTGGCGTTCACGATTTTCTTTTTCCAATTTTCGTTTCGCGCTTTCAATCCGCTTTTTTTCAGCCTGAAGCCGTCGATATTCATCTTGGAATTCGGAACCTGTAGCGGTGGGGTTACTGAACACGGGTGTTGTTTCAATAACTCTTGGGGGTTGTTGGAGAACGTGCCTAGGTTGTGGTTGAACAGTGGTGCGATTATAGGTTGAATGTCCGTTTGAATAACTTGCACTGCTATAAGCGTTCGAACGATACCCCGTACCATTGTAACTCGATCTATAATAGGCTGGGATACTATGTTCGCATCCACATAGCATTATACCAACGATACTCAACGAATACCCCAAAAAATGGCAATACTTCATCAGACACCTCGCCTTAATAAGCATCAAGATTTTTCATGACACGTTCATCTTGAGTTGCCGGTTCGGATGGAAACGAAATATCACCATCGGGTAAAACTTCTTGTGTTTTATTTTTAAGATCTTGTAGTGTTTCATCCGTCTTTTTAAATTGAACCTCGGCACTTACGATACCCGCATGCGCGAGTTTCACTTCCAGCTTTGCTTTGATTTTTCTAGCCAATTGGAGTTTTTCCCGTATCTGTTCCTGCAAGAGAGAACCATGCTGTTTTGCATTTTCTGTCGATACTTCCAATTCTTTCAATCGTTCATACTGCGCCATCGCATTATCTACCGCAGCAATCAGCTGTTCTCTGTTATAGAAGGTGTAGGATTTTATCTTTACAGGATAGGTTGTAGCCGGATTCACAAGGAATGATTTTGCCGTTTTTATCTGTTCAAGAAGATATCCCGTTTGGGATTTAATCTCTGATGCCTTATCCTCTACATCCATTTTATGAACTGCTACATCTGCTCGAAGCTTTCCTTGAAGCTCATCTATTACTTTGTTAATTCGAGCAAGACCTTCGCGCACAACGGAAATCTCTTGTCCAGGGAGGGTATGAATGTCCCAGCCAAGCGTCTCTTTGGCGAATTGTGTTTCTTTTAGAGCGACACCCTTACTCGGGGGAGTACCGCCACTTAGTTTTCTTACAACCGCACTAGCCGCTGCATCGGCGACATCACCTCGTCCAACCAGTTTTAATGCAATCGTACAAAGAATCACAAGAATCAATACCCCTAAGCCCCACTTTAAGACATTGTCCATCATACTCACATTCTCCTTTCTTGTGCGAAACCGACACAAACCTCACTTACTGATACCACGCCGTCTGAGGATATCAGCGACAGATTCCCGATGCTCTTCCGGCTCTCCGACTTCAGCCTCACCATTATCGGCAAGTGCTTTCATCCGTGCCAAAAGCTCATTAATACGGCCGTTAGCTTGTACGGCACTATCCTGAAGAGTCTTAGCCTTCAGCATTTCAACCTTATCAGGCAAGGAATCAAGCTCTCGTTTGACCACTTCAGCACCTTTTTCAAGTTTCTTTAAGTTCAACTCCAACGTCACAATCTGTTGTTCCATTGCACACTTTTTCTTTTGTAACTCCGTAATCTCACCATCCGTTTTTCTGAAAACTTTCTCCAGATTTTGTGGATTTGCATAAGTATAGCGTCCAACTTTTACAGGATATACCAGCGTATCCTTACTCAATGCCGCACCAGCCTCTTGGAGAAAACGAAGTAAGGATGGTATTCGGTTACTGATTCCCTCCAGTTCCTGCTTATACTGGTTGAGTTGTACTTTTGTATCCATAATTGCATTCCGATACTGACTGTGATACTCGTTCAACATCTTCCAGCAGTAATCAAGATAAAGATCGGGACGCGCCTGAATATTTCGGGTGGTCCATTCTCTGTTTTCCTTTTCTCTGCGTTCAAGTTCCGCCTTGCGGATGACAGACGGAAGTTGATCATTTTCTGGAAGAACAGATTCGCGCAGCGCCAAGTCTGCGTTATTCTTTGCCGTATCGACCGCCTTCCCTACCGAACTGCCTGGAAAGAGCAACTTCCACAAAAACAGTCCCACTACTACAACAATAACCGTACCCAACACGTTTTTCATCATTTTTGTCTCCTTCCTCAATAAGTCCACCCCCTACGTCGTACAATGGCGCAATAAGCAGACTCAAAATTCCCATTGAAATCAGGCCAAAATTGTCTGACACGACTTGTACTTGGCGGATGAACATCCATAATGCTAATCGGATTAAAACTCTCCCTATCCGAGCCATCACAAATATGGTGCAAAACAATCAAAGCCTCCGCCATCCCTATTGGATTATCCGTAATTTTGACACTCCGTGCGTCGGCGAGATATTCGGCATAATAATCGTACCACCACTCTAACCCCTTGGCCCAAGACCAAGGCAAGAAACCGATAATTTGCAACAATATCCCAAAAAGATAGAGGAAAACCGCATAAATAATTCTCACAATAAAAGGACCTTCAGCTTTTCGATAAATGAGCATTTCTCTTGTTTTAACCGAACACATCATCGCGCCTGCCAGTAACGGCGCCTGCAAAGCGTATAATGCACACCCGAAAATATATCCCCGTTGCACATCCTTACTGATTATGTGTCCCAGTTCATGGCCAATAACCGATTCAATATCCGATATCGACATATTTTTTAAAAGAGGCTCGAATAAGACGATTGCACTACGATGCTTCGTATCCGTTATCGTATAAGCATTCGGCACAGGAAGTGAACAGATAAAAAGCAAAGGTACTGGAAGCCCAGCCTTTGTTGCGAGACGATTTACTACCTGATAAAGAGGATCTGCGGGCGAAGATTGCCAGATCAGTTTTTCGAGATATGGTGTTACATCAATTCCTGCCATCGCCAACTTTTGCCTCGCTTTTTGAATTTCCATTTCTATCAATCTACAGACATCACTTTCGTCATTCGATACTAAAATCAATTTATAGCAGAAAATAATTATCAAAATCAAAAAAGGAATTCCAACGCTCATTCTGGCGAAATTCCAACTGTAGAAAAACTGTGAGAAAAGTGTTCCAAAGCCGCTTCCCCCCCATGATAGCAACACAGCCAAGAGAAATGAGCAAACGACATGGAAAACGAAGAAGAACCCCATAAAAACGAGGATCATCAACTCCAGCAGCAGAATCCGAAATGATTCAAGTTTCTCGATTTTTTTATCAATTTTACTCAAACGCTGATTCCTTTCCTTCATCAACTTAATTCCGCTCGGCAGCATTACGATACCACTCCACAGCTCGACGATACCACTTTACGGCCTCTGTGATATTCTTATCAACCCCTTCCCCATTTTCATACAA
>JAGAEL010000181.1 GCA_017613085.1 Kiritimatiellia bacterium
CAAGGGGATTTCATGGTGGACGGGAAATTCCTTTTCGAAGTGGGCGGGCCTGGAAAGGGCTTCAGGCAGATAAAGGACCAGCCTGATTCATTTGTTGTCAATGACGGCGAGGAATCGGGGTTCGGGAACAAGATTCCGCTCTGGCTTTTCGGATTTCTGTATTAGTGGAAACAAGGAGGTATCGGTATGAAAGCGGGATGGAGATGGTTCGGACCGACGGATCCGATCGCGTTGCAGGAAATCCGTCAGGCGGGGGTCACGGATGTCGTGACGTCGCTCTACCACCGCAAGCCGGGCGACGTCTGGCCGCTCCGCGAAATCAAGGGCTGCGCGGAGAAGATCCGCAAGGCGGGGATGACGTGGAGCGTGGTGGAATCCGTCCCCGTACACGAGGACATCAAGAAACGCACGGGCGACTACCAACGTTACATCGAGAACTACAAGCGCAACCTCCGCAGCCTCGCGGCGTGCGGCGTGAAGGTCGTCTGCTACAACTTCATGCCCGTACACGACTGGGCGCGGACCGACCTCCGCGTGGTCCTGCCCGACGGTTCCATCACGCTCGGCTACGACCAGTACGAGGTCTGCGCCTTCGAGATGTTCGTGCTGAAGCGACCGGGGCTTGAGGCGGATTACGACGCCGCCACCCGCGCGCGGGCGGAAAAGGTCTGGAAACAGGCCTCCGCCCGCGACAAGAAACGCATCACCTCCGCGCTCCTGCTCGGTCTTCCCGGCACGACGGAAGACGCGACGCCGGAGGGTTTGCGGCACGAACTGGCGGCCTACGCCGACATGGACGCCCGCCGGCTCAAACGCAACCTCTACGCCTTCCTGAACGAGATCTCGCCCGTCCTGGACGAGACGGGGATCGACATGGCGATCCATCCGGACGACCCGCCCTTCCCGATCTTCGGGCTTCCGCGCATCCTCTCCTCCGCGAAGGACATCCGCGACATGGTGCGAGCCTGTCCCTCCGGCCATGCGGGCGTGACGCTCTGCACGGGGTCGCTCGGCGCGGACCTGCGGAACAACGCGGTGAAAATCTTCCGCGAATTCCACGACCGGATCCACTTCTGCCACTTCCGGAACCTTCTCCACCGCGAACCGGGCGTCTTCCGGGAAAGCGACTCGCACCTCACCGGCAACACGGATATGCCCGCGCTGATGCTGGAACTGGTCAAGGAAGAACGGCGGCGCGGACGGGAGATCGTCATGCGCCCCGACCACGGCCGGATGCTCGACATCGACAAAGGCCGCACGTGCTACTACGGGTACTCCTACGGCGGCCGCCTGATCGGACTCTCCGAACTGCGCGGTCTCGAAATGGGCATCAAGTTCGGCCTGTCGCTTCTCAAATAAAGTATTCGGAGACGGCGGCGGGAACCGTCCCGCCGCCACGGTGCCGTTCGATCGCGGCGACGAGCGTAAGGGAACGCAACGCCTGTTTGACGGCTTCGTTCACGTCCAGCCAGACGGAACGCGCCGCGCAGGTCACCGCCCGTTCACAGGCATCCTCGCAGGTCACGCAATCGACAACCGAGACCTCCCCTTCCAGCGCCTCAAGGACATCGAGCAGGGTGATGTCCTCCGGCGCGCGCGCCAGGCGGAACCCGCCCTGCTTACCGCGCACCGAACGGATCATCCCCTTCGCACGGAGCGGGACGACCAGGCGGCTGATGAATTTTTCGGAAATCCCCTGGGAGACGGAGATTTCATGGATCGTGCGGGGGTGATCCGTCCGCTCGAAAAGGGCGATATCCAGCAGGATCCGCAAACCGTAACGCGCTTTCGCCGTAATTTTCATACGGGGTTCATTGTACCGTCCGGTTTTCCGCGGGTCAACCAAAAGCCCTTGAAAACTTGCCTTCCCCGCCGCAGTCTGGTATACTGTTTTTGTTTTCGCCGATTTCCGTGAAGGAGAACAATGGTAGACATCGAAGAAGTGAAGCAATGGGCGGTGAGGCGGTGGCGCCTGGGCGCGATACACGGCGTCTCGCATTGGGAGCGCGTGGAGCGCAACGGTTTATTTTTGGCAACGCCCGAATGTGACCTGACCGTCATCCGGTTGTTTGCCTATCTGCACGACAGTTGCCGGAAAGACGACTACGAGGATGAAGAACACGGCGCCCGTGCCGCCAAGAAGATCGAGCGCTTGCGGGATACCCTTTTGAAAGACCTTCGGGACGAGCAGTTCGCCTTACTCCAGCAAGCCTGCCGTCTGCACACGGGTACCCACCGCACCGGCAACCCCACCATCGACACCTGTTTCGACGCCGACCGCCTGGATTTGCCCCGGGTGGGCATCACCCCGATCCCGGAGAAAATGGCCACCGAAAAAGGAAAAGCGAAGGCAAGCGCAATGTCAAAGTAAACGGTTTAATTCCAACTGGTGTCGGTTTCCGTCACAAACATCCGTGCATGGCGGATTGAAAGAATATGAATCTCCCCGTCGACAGGCTCATAAACAACACGATACGGGCCGCAGAAGATTTGACGAAGGCGGTCGGCGTTTTCGGGGACGATTTTGGTTTCATGTGGTTGTTTCCTCCTGTATCCACCCTTTAATCATCTCGTCCATTTCGCGAAACACCTCGTCGCTCGGAATCCCTTTACCCTCCGCGAATTCGCGGCGGGAGATTTCGATGTCGCGGGAAAGTTCCATACAGTCGAAGAGTTTGTCCATGTACTCCGCATCAACGAGGTAGGAGGCGGCGCGTCCGTTCTGTGTGATGAGGACGGGACGGTGCGTCTCGCGAACGCGGTTGATGTACATGGAAAGGTTATTCCGACATTCCGAAAACGGAACAACATCCTCAGACGGGCGGCAACGGCGAAGCGGAAGGTCATAAACATCAGGCATGGCTTTTCTCCTTTGTTTTATGCCGAACATTGTACAAAATTTTGGCGCAACCGTCAAGAAGAAAGTCACCGGCCGAACTTGCGGTCGAGTTCCCGGTAGGAGGTGAAGATCATCGTCGGTTTCCCGCGAGGGGAGGTGTAGGGCATTTCGGCGGCGGCGAGGGCATCGATCAGTTTCTGCGCATCTTCGTCGCGCAGTTTCATCGTGCGGAGGCTCGACGTGTGGCAGATGGAACGGGCAATGATCTCCTCCCGCCACTTTTCCGCGCCCCGGCGCACCCCGCCCAGCTCAAAATCCTGCGCGATGTTGGCCAGCAGTTCCCGGCAGGAGATTCCCGCCTCTTCCGCGACGGCGGGAAGGGCTTCGACTTTGAAATGGTCGTCACCGAAATCCTCGATTTCAAACCCCATCGCCCGCAGGGCGTCCAGGTGTTTACGCAGCCGCACGGAATCCGCCGGGGCAAGCCGCACGGATTCCGGGAAGAGGAGCTGCTGCGAGAGGACTTCCCCCTTGCGCAACCCCGCCATCAGTTTCTCGTACAGGATGCGTTCCCTCGCGGCGACGGGATCGAGCGTCACATAACCGGAATCGGTCTCCGCCAGCACGAACCGGTCGGCGACCTGTCCGATCACGCGCGACCATTTCCACGGCGCACCCTCGCACGGCGCGGGGGAGGCGAACAAGGGGATGCCCTCCCCTTCCAGTGTCGCGGCCGGCGGCTGGGGAACCGCGTCGAGGGGATCCGGGCGCGGGTAGTCGAAAGGTTCCGGCTGAAGGGGCGTCTCCACCACCGGGGCGGGTTTCAACGGCGGATCCGGAAGTTCCATCGGGCGTTGCGGCGTAGGCAGCTTGCCCGCAAAGGGGTTCTCGTCCGGCGGCACAGGGGAAACCGTCGCGACACCGCGAAAACCGCTGTTCGGCGGAGGTACAGCGGGCAGCGGGGACGCTGCCCCTCCCGCCGGGATTGAAGGACGTTCCCGTCCGATGGCGCGGGAGACGGCAAGGATGATCGCCTCGCGGACATCCGCCGGATGCGTGAAGCGCACTTCGCGTTTCGTCGGATGGACGTTGACATCGACACATTCCGGGGGCAGGTCGATAAAAAGCAGAAGGATCGGCTTTTCCTTCGTGTCCATCGGCGGGTATGCCTCGCGCAGGGCGTAGGCGATGACCGGGGCGGTCGCCGGGCGCCGGTTGACGAAGACGTACTGCTCGCTGCGGTCGTTGCGCGTCTGCGTCGGAAGCGAAGCGTAGCCGTAGACGTGGATCGCGCCGGCTTGGTAGTCGATGACCCGGAGGTCGGCGACGAAGTCGCGCCCGAACAATTCGACCGCCCGTTCTTTGAGCGTCGCGCCGGGAGGGAGGTTGTAGAGTTCCCTCCCGTCCGCGCTGAGCGTGAAGCCGACATCCGGGTGGGCGAGCGCGTGAAGGGTGAGGACGGAGCGGATGTGCGCCTGTTCGGTCTGGTAGGCGCGGAGGAACTTGCGGCGGACCGGCACGTTGAAGAAGAGGTCGCGGACTTCGATGTCCGTCCCGGACGGCGTCCCGATGTCGCGCACCTCCTGCAGCGTGCCGCCCGTCACCGTCAGCTGGATCCCCGCGTCATCCTGCGGACGCCGCGTCTTGATCAACATCCGCGAGACGGAGGCGATGGACGGGATTGCCTCGCCCCGGAACCCGAGGGTGTCGATCCGCTCGATGTCCTCGACATCGGAAATCTTGCTCGTGGCCTGCCGTTCGAGGCAAAGCAGCGCGTCGTCCCGTTCCATGCCGCAGCCGTCATCCCGCACCCCGATGAGCTTGCGTCCGCCGGCGGTGATGGTGATGTCGATCCGTTTCGCCCTGGCGTCGATCGCGTTCTCGACCAGTTCCTTGACGACGGAGGCGGGACGTTCGACGACCTCCCCCGCCGCGATTTTGTTCGCGACGTGGAGCGGTAGCAGCTTGATGTGTCCGTCTTTCGGCATGTCGTCCTTCCTTAGAACCAAGAACTGTCGGTCCGCAGTTTTGCGGGCATCTGGCGCAGGGGCGCGCCGGTGACGACTATTTTCTCATCTTCCCGGCGGAGGTCAAGCGTTTCTCCCGTCCAAGCCGCGAAACCGCGCGGCGCGGCGCGCGTGTACACGGTCTCGAGCGCGGGCATGAACCGCTCCTGGCCGCGCCAGAAGGGAAGCGGGCCGAGGCGGGCGAGCAACGGGGCCGGTTCGCCCTCCGCCGGTTTGCCGGACGCAGCGTCGTCGCCCGGCGTCGTCCGTGCCGCACCGTAAAACGCGTCCGCCGTCCAAGGCCCGCCCTTTTCCGCGACGGACGGCACAACCGTCTCGGGAACCGCGTTCCCGCAGCCGGCCAGTTCCTCCCGCCCGATGCCCCGGACGGCGAGCAGCAGCAGCGGATTCTTCGCCACGGCCTCCCCCAGCAGGTAGTAGACGGCGGCGAGGTGCTTGCAGGGATTCACGTAGTCCGGGCACCCGCACTGGCTCCAGATATCGTCTTCGCGGCGCGGGAAGAGCGGGACGCCGACTTCGGCGAAACGTTCTTCCACCTCGTAGGGGAGATCCCCGACCAACAGCCGCGCAACCAGCATCGGGTTGCCCCGTAACCCGTCCAACAGCCGTCGCTTGGTTTCCCCTTCGACCATGCGGAAGCGGATGAAGCAGCGGTATGGCTCGCGCTCCGTGCCCTGCACGACGGCGTTGACGAGCCCCGGCTCGATCTGGAGTTCCGCCACTTGGCCGCCCACCGCGTAACTGCGCCCGCGCCCCAGCCTCGCCCCGAGGCGGAACCGTTCCAGCGCGTCGATCCAGCGGCGGCTCCACCACGTCCGCCCGCACGTGGCGTGGAACAGCTGCCTTCCGTGTCCGGAGAACTGCGCGCGGATGCCCCCCTTCTGGCGGAAGGGCGTCCGGACGGCGTACTTTCTTCGTTTCTTTCCCGGCATCGTTCGGTCACTCCTCGATTAAATCCTGGTTGAGTTCCAGCAGTTTCTGGAGCGCGGTGTCGGAAAGCTCCGTCAAGCCGCCCTCCCCGTGCGCGATCACCGCCTCCGCCAATTCGGTCTTCTCCTCGATCAACCGGTCGACGCGGTCTTCCAGCGTCCCGCCGCAGATGAACTTGTGGACGAAGACGTTGTTCGTCTGCCCGATACGGAACGCGCGGTCCGTCGCCTGGTTTTCGACGGCGGGATTCCACCAGCGGTCGAAATGGAAGACGTGCGTCGCCCGCGTCAGGTTCAACCCCATGCCGCCCGCTTTGAGCGAGAGGATGAACGCGGAGGGCGTCGGGGCGTTCTGGAACGCATCGACCATGCGGTCGCGCTCGCGGCGCGGCACGCCGCCGTGCAGGAAGGGCATTTCGACGGCGAACGAACGCCGCAGGCTGCGCTGGAGCAGCCGCCCCATTTCCGCGTACTGCGTGAAGACGAGCGCGCTTTCCCCCGCCTCGAAAATCTCCTCCAGCATTTCCGTGAGGCGCGTCAGCTTGCCCGAACGCCCCGGTTCCGCCCGGTCTTCCCCCAGGTAGTTCGAGGGGTGGTTGCAGACCTGCTTCAAATGCGTCAGCACGGCGAGGATCAGCCCGCGACGCGAAATCCCCTCCGACGCGGCGAGGTCGCGGCGGAAGGAGTCGAGCACGTCGCGGTAGAGCTGCGACTGCTCGAGGGTGAGCGGGCAGTAGACCTTCCCCTCCGTCTTTTCGGGGAGATCGGAAATGATAGCCCGGTCCGTCTTCAGACGGCGCAGGATGAACGGCGCGACGGCGTGGCGCAGCCGCAGCCGCGCGCCGGGGTCGCTCCCCGTCCGGATCGGCTGGAGGAAGCGTTCGCGGAAGGACGCGCGCCGGCCCAGCAGTCCGGGGTTCAGGAAATCCATGATCGACCAAAGGTCGCCGACATGGTTCTCGATGGGCGTGCCGGTGAGCGCCAGGCGAAAGTCGGCGGGAATGGCCGCCGCGGCCTTGGTCCGCTTGGCCGCGTCGTTTTTCAGGGCCTGGGCCTCGTCGAAGACCACCATGCGCCAGTGTCGGGACGAAAGCGTCTCCCGCTCGATGTGCAGAAG
>JAGAEL010000019.1 GCA_017613085.1 Kiritimatiellia bacterium
GGGGATCGGCGTGCCGAAACTCGCGCCGGAGAGCGACAAGGCCCGTGCCCTCTCGCTGCGCCGTCAGGCGGCCGCCGTGTACGGGAAGGCCCGGCGCGCCATTGCCGCGCTGGCGTTCGACACCGCCGGGCAGCCTTTGTGCGAAGCCGTGCTGCTCCTGGCCCGCGCCTGGGCGATCGAGCACAAGACTCCGGAACCCCGTACCGCGCGGGAGGCGGTGGGGGAACGCTTCTCCGCCTTGTGGGGCGGCAGCGCCGAGTTGCTGGCAGATCTTGCGGAGCCGGAGACCGACCCGGTTGTCATCGCCCGCTGCCTTATGCCCTTTTTCGGAGGGTGATGATGGAAGAAGGGAACGAGAGTGCCGGGACAGGGCCCGGCACACAAAACTCCGAGTTTTGTGGGGGCGGCGCCGTCCGCCCCCGTTCCCCCGGCGGCCCTGTCCGCCCCCGTCACAAGACCATGCCCCGCCTCAAGGGGTTTGATTATACGCGCCCGTTTTTCTACATGGTGACACTGAAACGCCTTCCCGGGCTGGAAGCGTTTTCCCGGATCGCCGAAAACGAGACCCCGGAACGCTTCCTGATTCCCAATACGGTCACGTGCGCTTTTGAGGCCGCGATACGCGATTTTGCCTCGCACTGGCGGGGGCTTGCGCCGATTGACTGCTTCGTCATCATGCCGGATCACCTCCACCTCCTTTTGAAGATTGAAGACATCGGAGACGCGCTACCGCTGGGGAGCTATGTACACCAGCTTATGCGCACGTTGGCGCGGGAGTATTGGGGGAGAGTGCCGGGACAGGGCCCGGCACACAAAACTCAACCGCCGGGACAGGGCCCGGCTCACAAAACTCCGAGTCTTGTGGGGGCGGCCCTGTCCGCCCCCGTTCTTGCCCCGGTCTTTGAACACGATTGGCATGATTGGATTGTGAAGAAAAAGGGGCAGCTGGAGGCTTTCACGCGGTACATCCGCGAGAATCCTGAACGCGCCTGGCTCAGGAAACGGAACCGCTGTTATTTCGGAAGGGTTTCCAAAGTGACCTTTCTGGGAAGGGAGTGGTTCGCCTACGGCAATACGGCGCTTCTTGAACTGCCGGTGCTTGCCGCTTTCAAATGTTCCCGCCGTTGGGAACGGGGCGGAGGGGAATGGCGCGATGCCCTCGCGCGGGCGGAACGCATCGGGCCGGGCGGCGCGGGCGTCAGCACGTTCATGAGCCCCTGCGAGAAGGAATGTGGCAACGCCGTCTTCGCGTCCGGAGGGGCGTTGATCGTGCTTTCGCCGGAAGGTTTTGGCGAACGCTGGCATCCGCCCCGCGAAAAAGAGCGTATCTGTGCCGCCGGGCGGATGCTCTTCCTCTCCCTCTGGCCGGAGATGGACCGTCTACCCGACAAAAAGGAACTGTACCTCCGCTGCCACGAAATGGGGGCGCTGGCCGCCGCCGGAATCGAGGACTTTTTATCCCTGTGAAATAGTAGTTGCTAGGTTCCTCTTTTTGCGCTACAATGGGGGCACTTACTTTGTGGAAGAGAGTTCCATATTCGACATCCCGACCCCTGCCTGTTGTGGCGGGGTAGGGGGAAAAGGAGAGGCATTATGCAGAAACGAACGGAAACCGTGACCCTCGTAACCATCGGAGTGGCTTTTCTTTTGGCTTTTTCGACGCAGGCGCAGACGCGCGGCAGTCGCAATGTCCAGGCGGGGAGCCTGATG
This sequence comes from Kiritimatiellia bacterium, assembly GCA_017613085.1. Taxonomy (GTDB): domain Bacteria; phylum Verrucomicrobiota; class Kiritimatiellia; order RFP12; family UBA1067; genus RGIG8368. The sequence goes on from JAGAEL010000019.1 coordinate 1,711, forward strand.
AACCGCGGGCGCGGCGTGCAGGTCGGCGGCGGTGGCGGCGCGGCGGTGAGCGATGTCGGCGTCAAGCTCAAGATGCCGATGGTCAAGGGGCTTCGTTCGGGGACGCCGGAGTACAACGCCGGCAACGTTTCCCTTCCGGGCCCGATCAGCACGAAGCGCCGCGAGTGGTTGCTCTTCGACGTCGAGTACCAGACCAGCGCCCGCTGGACGGACTCGCTCGCCTTCACCTACCACCTGTTGACGCAGGGGCGCAACGAGGAGACCCACCAGCAGGAGTTCTCCTACTACACGGTGACCGTCCGTTACATCGACATCGCGAGTGGCAAGCACCGCAGCTGCGTCTGCCTTCCGCCGAGCCTGTTGGAGCGGTACGGCGAGCCGGTGGCTCTCGGACTGGAAGTCTTGGACAAGTCCGGACAGCCGGCCGCGGTCGAATCGGCGAAAGGCGGCTTGAAGCTTCCCGACGAGTGGTGGAAGAACGACAAAGTGATGAGCAGCACGAAGCCGGCGGTGATCCGCCGGTCCGGGTTGGTGGACCGGTCGAAGACGCCGTTCGCCCTGATCAACGCAAACGATTACGAAGTGGTGCAATAGCATGGCCGACCGTATCCTGACACTGAATCTCGGCGCGAGCAAGCTGCTGCTGGCGGAGTTTTCCGTCAAGAGCGGGCGTTCACCCGTGCTGCTGAACTACGGGACCGCCCAGATGGGCGAGTCCGAACCCGCTGCAGGGATGCTGGGGCAGGCCATCCGGGGTATCCTCCGCGAACGCGGAATCCGTCCCGCGCCGTTGATGGCGGCCCTTTCCGGGCAGATGGTCTTCCCCCGTTACGTCAAGCTGCCGGCCGTCGGCAACGACAAGCTGCAGCAGATGGTGCAGTACGAGGTCGAGCAGAACGTGCCGTTCCCGTTGAACGAGATCGTCTGGAACTACCAGTTCATCGGCGACGCCAGCACGGGCGAGCAGAGCGCGATGATCGTGGCGGCGAAGGTCGAGATCGTCCGCGAGATGATCGCCGAGATCGCCGCCGCCGGGTTGGACCCCGAGGTGATCGACGTCGCGCCGATGGCGTTGTACAACTGCCTGCGGTACAACAACCCGGAACTCTCCGGGAGCGCGGTGGTGGTGGACATCGGCGCCCGTTCGACGAACCTGGTCTTTGTGGAAGGCGAGAAAATCTACAGCCGCTGCGTCACGGTCGCGGGGAACGCCATCACGCAGGAGATCGCGAAAGTTTTCGGCATCTCCTTCTCCGAGGCCGAGGCGCTGAAGCGCGAGCGCGCGTTTGTCTCGCTGGGCGGCGTCTACGCGGCGGCGGACGAAACCGACGAGCGGATTTCGAAGATTGTCCGCAACGTCGTGACGCGCCTCCACGCGGAGATCAGCCGGTCTATCAACTTCTACCGTAGCCAGCAGGGCGGCAACGCCCCGACGCAGCTGATCCTCACCGGCGGTTCCTCCGTCCTGCCGCAGCTGGAGACGTTCTTCCGCGACAAGCTGAATGTCGAAGTCAGCATCCTGAACCCGTTCGAGAACGTGAATTTCGGCTCGCGGATCGACAAGGCGCAGCTGGAGCAGGACGCCTTCACGATGGCGGAGTGCGTGGGCCTGGCCCTGCGCCGCTCGATGAAGTGCCCGCTGGAAATCAACCTGATGCCGCCGGAGATCACCCAGCAGAAGACCTTCAACCGGCGTATCCCGTTCCTCTGCCTCGCGGCGCTCGGCGTGTTGGGCAGCCTCGGCGTCTGGACGCTCTACGAGCACAAGATGGCGGAGACCTACACCGCGCTCCACGCGGAGGCGGAGTCGCGCCTCTCGAAGCTCGAAGGCAAGGTGAAGAAATTCAAGGCCGCCCAGTCGGCGAAGGCCGCCGTGGATGAAAAGGCGGAGGGCGCGTGCCGCGTCATCGACGACCATACCCTCTGGCAGAAGCGCATTCTGGCGGTCCGCCGCAGCGCGGACAAGTTCCCCGGGCTCTGGATAAAATCCGTCACGGCCGTCGGCGGCGACGAGAAGACGCCCCCGACCGGGCTCCGAATCGAGGGCCGCATCTGGAAAGACAGCCTGGACGCCCTCAAGGCGAAGGCAGAGGCGAAGGGCGACAAGCGGACGGTCTTCGAACAGTTCCGCGACGACTTCTTCAAGTACGAGATGTTCGAGAAGAGGGACGGCGTGCGGATCGAAGGCACGCGCGATGTCGGCGGGTATTTGGCGGAGTTCACGATCCTGGCGAACTTCGCCACGGGGAAAGACGTGGAAGAGAAGGGCAAATAGCACATGAAGCGTCAACAGATTGTCTTGATTTCGATAGGGGTGGTTTTCCTCCTCCTCTGTCTCGGCGTCGGGTTCTTCCTCTTCTCCTCCATCTCGGAAAAGGATGAGGCGCGGGAGAGTTTCGAGAGCGAACTCGACAAGATGGAGCGGATCATCAACGCGAAGGTCTTCCCCAGCGTGACGAACGCCGTCCAGGTGAACCGCGACGAGAAAGCGGTCGCCGCCTGGCTCGAACAGGTCTCCGACCTCTTCCGTAGGGGAGAGATCGCGAGCCCCGTCCAGACGCCCAGCGGGTTCAAGCAGGATCTTCAGAGCACCGTCACGCGGCTCGCCGCGCACCCCGGGCAGAATCAGGGGAAGATCGCCGCGCCGAACTTCTATTTCGGGTTCGACAAGTACCTCGGCGGATCCTCCGAGCTTCCGCCGGACACCAACGTCGCCACCCGCCTTTCCTACCAGCTCGCCGTCATCGAAAAGGTCTGCGGCGAGCTGTATGAGGCGGGCATCCTGGAGATCAAAGGGGTCACCCGCGAAATGTTCGACACGGCCGTGAAGAACGAAGAGGAGGAAGAGTCGCGCGAAAGCCGCCGCAACAACCGCCGCAACCGCCGGAACCGGGAGACCGCCGAAGCCGACCGCGCCGCGCAGACGGAAGGATTGCCGGCGTTCGCCAAGAAACAGGCGTTCGGATTTGAGTTCATCGCCCGGCCCGACGCCCTCTTCAAGGCCATGAACCGCATTACCCGGATGACGCCGTACACGACGCTCACCAAGGTTGAATTCGCCGCATCGTCGGATTCGCTCGCCTCGTACCAGCAGGGGCTGAACGAGAACGATGAGCGCCGCAAGGCGGAAGCCGCGGCGTCCGAGAACGAGAATCCGCTCGCCGCGCAGAAGCCGGCGGAGGAACGCCGGATCATCGTCACAAGCCCCGACCTCGAACCGCCCCTGACGGTCAAGTTGAGCGTCGATGTCTACACGTTTGAGGGAGTCTAGCCGTGGCCAACATGAAGAAAGACAATCTGTTCGTCCGCTACTACGACAAGCTGGCCGCCGTGCTGGTCTTGATCGGGTTGCTCGTTTCGCTTTACTACCTGACAACCATCCCGTCCGGGGACGACGCGGATACCGGCCACCAGCTGAACGCGCTCAAGGTGCGCGAAGAGGCCCGCGAGCAGAAGCCCGACTTGGCCCCCGCCCCGCTCGCCACGTACGAGAACGCGGCGAAGGCGCTCGCCAAGCCTATGCAGCTCGCGCCGCTGCCGGACATCCACCAGGCGGGGTTCCTGATCCCGGAGCAGCGCGCGCAGTGCGGGAACGCGCAGTGCCGCAAGCCGATCGCCCTTGTCGCCGAGAAGTGCCCCTTCTGCGGGGCCGAGCAGTCCAAGAAGGTGGTCGTCGCCGAGGATATGGACTCCGACGGGGACGGCATCCCCGACAAGGTGGAGGTCGCCCTGGGGCTTGATCCCAAGAACCCGGACGATGCCAAGGAGGATATGGACGGGGACGGTTTCTCCAACGTGGAGGAATACCTGGCCAAGACGGACCCGAAGTCCGCCACCTCGCATCCTTCCGTCCTGGTGCTGCTCCGCGTGAAGGAAATCCGCGCCAAGCGTATGCCCTTCATCCTGACGGCGCGCAACCTCATGCCCGACGGTATCCAGCTCGTCTTCAACACGCCTGTGTCGCACGGGCAGTCCACGATCTACGCGAAAACCAATAGCGTGATCGGGCAGACCGGCTACCAGGTGGTGAAGTTCGTCGCGAGTTCCAAGAAGGAGCGTAACCAGCTCAAAGGGTTCATGGAGACGATCGATACCTCCGTCGCGACGGTCAAGCGCCTTTCCGACGGGAAGGAGTTCGAGATCCGCATGGGCGACAAGCGCCAGGTGGAGACCGATACGGAGGCGGTTATCACGCTTCCTCTCGACAAGAAGGATTTCCCTGTCATGGAGGGGACGAGTTTCACGGTTCGTGAAGACACGTACCGCGTTGTCGTGATCGATACAGCCAAAAAGTCTGTCTTGATTGAGAACGAGAAGACGAAGCAACAGAAGCTCGTCCCTCCTCAATGAGAAAGAAAAAGGCTTGATTGTCTGTGAAAACGGGGGTATGATGTGTTCACTTTATCTTCGAAAAGGATGGGACGGGTTCGCGCTCTCCCCCTCCCGACCGAGGGTTTGAAGGCTGCCCAACACGAGGAGTTGCATAAATGATGGACGGAGTGAAGTGGTTTTTGGCGATCAGTGTTTCTGCGGTGATCAGCGGTTCCGCGTTGTACGCGCAGAATGATCTAGAGGCGTTGCTGGAGAATCTTGGCGGCGGCGATCCAAAGCCTGCCGCAAAGGTAGACGCGGAAAAGGCCAAGGCTGAAGCGGATGCGAAAGCCGCCGCCGAAAAGGCGAAGGCGGATGCGAAGGCTGCCGCCGAGAAGGCCGCCGCCGAAAAGGCGAAAGCGGATGCGGACGCCGCCGCCGCGAAAGCGAAAGCCGATGCCGCGAAGCCGGCGGATCAGGCCGGCGGTCTGGATGACCTTTTGGGCGAACTGAACGAGAATCCTGCCGCAAAGGCGGATGATGCCGCCGCCAAGGCCAAGGCGGAAGCCGAAGCGAAGGCCGCTGAAGAGAAGGCGGCTGCCGAAAAGGCAGAGGCGGAAGCCGCCGCCAAGGCCAAGGCGGAAGCCGAAGCGAAGGCCGCTGAAGAGAAGGCGGCTGCCGAAAAGGCAGAGGCGGAAGCCGCCGCCAAGGCCAAGGCAGAAGCCGAAGCGAAGGCTGCTGAAGAGAAAGCGGCTGCCGAAAAGGCAGAGGCGGAAGCAAAGGCCGCAGCCGCGAAGGCGGAAGCGGATGTAACGCCCGCCCCCGTTGAACCCGCCCCTGTCGAACCCGCCCCTGTCGAACCCGTCACCGTTCCGGCGGAGGATCCGGCCCCCGCTCAGGTTCCCGCAGCGGTGCAACCTGACGGTGCCCCCCTCGCGGGGGCGCCGACTCCGGCCGCGACGACGCCCGCCCCCGTCGATGACAACGCCGCGTTGATTTCGGAATTGGAAGCCCTCGAAACGATCCGCCGGAAGTCGATGGACGACCACGGTATGGCCTCGCTCGAAAACGCCCGGAAGGCAATGGTGGACAAGGACTATGAAACCGCCGCGACCCAGTATCAGCAGGCGTTGCAGTTCATCGGGAACCGTCCCGTAAACCAGATGGTGCGCGAAGAGGCCCGCAACGGGGTTGCCGAAGCCTACTACCGTGCCGCGAAGGATGCCATGGCGCGCGATGACCGCGAAAAGGCGCAGACGTTCGCCGTTCAGGCGAAGGAGGCCGGACATCAACAGGCGGACCGCCTCTTGGAAGTGCTGCGCAAGGAACCGGTTGTTTCGCATACGGCGGACGACACCAAGCTCCGCCACCGTGTCAACGACGAGTCCTACAAGCAGCGTCGCGATGAGATCCGCCGCCGTCTCCGCCGTTCCCGCCAGTTTTTCGCGACGGGCGAACTGACCGAGGCGTTGGAGCAGTGCGAGTTGATCCTCCGCGATCACCCCGACACGCCTGAAGCGATGGAGTTGCGCGACCGGATCGCCGACAAGATGAAGGCGCAGTCCGACCTCGAATTCGAGGCGACGCGCAGCTTGATGATCCGCGAGGTGCGCGACACCTGGAACACCAAGCAGTACGCGATCAACAGCGCGGAAGTGCCGAGAGGCAAGATGGAGATGACAACCAAGCGTCAGACCGATGACATCGCAAAGGGTCGGACGGCGGAACAGCTGGTCCAGCAGAAGCTGGAGGAAATCGTCATTCCCGAAGTCTCCTTCCGCCCGCCCGCCACGATTATCGACGCGGTGACCTTCTTCAATCAGGCTGCCCGCGACTACGACCGTCCCGAACTGCCGGTCGAGCAGCGTGGCGTCAACCTCGTCCTGAAGCTTCCCGGCTCCAGCGGCGCCGCTGCACCGGCGGCGGCAGGGGGCGGAGAGGATGATCCCTTTGCGGCAGCCGCCTCCGCTTCTTCGGGATCGGCCGGCGGGGTGCCTGTGATTTCCGCCTTGAGCGCCCGGTTCATTACCTTGAAGAACGCCATCAAGCTGGTTTGCGACGTCACCGGTATGAAGTCGCTTATTCGCGGTAACGTGGTTATGATCGTCCCGGTCAACGAGCCGGACACGGAACTGATCACCCGTTCCTACAATGTGTTGGAGTCCCTGTCGGACCGCGTCCGTTCCGCGCAGAGCGAGCTGGGGAACAGCGGCAAGAGGGGGGGTGAAGGTAACAACTTCCTCGCCCAGGAGGACATGAGCGCGAAGCAGGACTGGAAGGGCGTCTTCGGCGAATTCGGCGTACCGTGGCCGGAAGGTTCCTCCATCGCCTACATCTCCACGATCGGCAAGCTCCGCGTGAAGAACACGGCGGAAAACCTGGCGATCTTCGAGCAGGTCTTGGAAGACTTGAACGTCACGCCCAAGCTGATCGAAATCGAAGCGCGTTTCGTGGACGTCTCCCAGAAGGATTTGAACTCCCTCGGTTTCGAGTGGCTGCTCAACAGCGACTTCAGTTTCGGTGTCGGCGGCTGGCTCGGGAAGCAACTGAAGCACTACACCAGCGGAGGGTCGCACACGGTCTTGGACGGCGCGGGGAACGCGACCTCCTCCACGACGTCCTACTCTCCGTACACCGGCGCGGGACGGATCACCAGCACCCCGATCGCCTACGATTCTTCGGGCAACACCACGACCTACCTGTGGAACGACGGCACCGTCCACACGGTGAACGGGTCTCCCTCCGGCACGGCCAACGCGGGATTCCCGCTCTCCGGTCAGATCGGCAGCGTCTACAAGTACAACCACAATGTCGGCGTCACGTCGATCGACGGTTCAACCTACAGCACCGGTATGCGGTATCTGAGCACGGAGAATAACCCGGTCATGGGCGAAGGCGTGGCGGTCAACGACCAGTTCATGCGGGTGAACGCCTTCTTGGGGCAGGCGGATCTTTCGATGATCCTCCACATGCTGAGCCAGCGTTCCGACACCGACCTCCTCAATGCGCCTCGCGTGGTTACGAAGAACGGGCAGGAAGCGATTATGAAGGTCGTGACGGAGTACATCTACCCGACAGAGTACGATGTCGAAATCTCCCAGAACGGCACCTCCTATAATTCCAGCTCGTCTTCCGACCCGATCGCGACGGTCGAACCGCAGAACTTCGAAATGCGCGAAGTCGGCACGATCCTTCAGGTTGTCCCGGAAGTTTCGGCGGAAGGCCAGATGATCAACCTTACGCTGAACCCGCAGGTCGTGGCGGAACCGACGTGGAAGAACTACGGTACGCGGCTGCCGAAGACGGTTTACCGTCCGATGACGGCGGCAGAACGCGCGCAGGCCCTTGCCACGGGCGACTTGACGGCCCTGACGGAAAACCGTGTCGCGGAGACGGGGTACGTCGAACTGCCAATGGAGCAGCCCTTCTTCTCCGTCCGTTCGGTCAGCACCCAGCTCTCCGTCTACAACGGGGCGACGGTCGTGATCGGCGGGTTGATCACGGAGATGCGCAAGACGATCGAGGACAAGATCCCGTTGCTGGGTGACATCCCCTATCTCGGACGCCTCTTCCGGAGCCGAGCCGAACAGTCGGACAAACGTAACCTCCTGATCTTCATCACGGCCCGCCTGGTCGATCCGGCCGGCAAGCTTATCAAGCCGAACGAAGGCGCCGCTCTGATGGGGGCTGGAGGCGGCGACGTGGGGGTGGCGCAACCGACGCCCGACGCCCCTGCGGGCGGTGACGCCGCACCGGCGGCGCCTGCGGCGAACGACGCTGGACCCACGGAGTAGGAGTAACCGCCGTACCTGACAGACGCGCCCGTCGCCACGAGACGGGCGCGAATGGAAAGAAATGGTAAGGATCGCGATAACCGGCGGTATCGCCAGCGGGAAGTCGCTCTTCGCCACGGCGTTGACGCGCCTGGGGATGGAGATCCTGGACGCGGACGATGTGGCCCACCGTCTGGAAGCCCCCGGAGGGAAAGCCGTTCCGGCGCTTGTCCGGGCTTTCGGCGGGGAAATCTTGTCGGAGGACGGCGGGATAGACCGGGGGAGGCTGGGAAAGCGCGTTTTCGCCTCGGTCGCCGAACGTGAACGATTGAATGTGATTCTCCACCCGCTGGTGCGGGCGGAGATCGAGACTTGGATGGCAAAGCCCGGACGGTCGTTGAAGGCCGTCGTCATCCCGCTTTTGTATGAGTGTGGCTGGGCGGAAGATTGGGAGGTTGTGATCTGTCTCGTTTCAAGCGAGGAGACGCAAATCCGACGGATGATGTGTACGCGAGGGTACTCTGAGGAGGAGGCCCGGCGGCGCATCGCTTCGCAGATGCCCGCAGCGGAAAAGGCCGCGCGGGCACAGATGGTCGTGCAGAACGATGGCGATGAAGCCACGTTGCTCCGGGAAGCTGACCGCGTGTTCGCGGAACTGGTTTCCCGTTACGGCCGTTAAGGGAAACGGCTTGATGCCCATGTACGGGCGGGGAACGTTTCCCAAGGATTCAACAAGATGACTACAGAGATTGACGCGGGGACGCCTGGAGCGTCCGCACCTGTCCCTAAACCCGTTTCTGCTTCCCCTCGCAACGAGGGGGAATCCCGTCCCGAACGCACGGGAGGATCTTGGAAAAAGCGGTTTGCTTCGCGTACGCCGTCGAATGTACACCCGGCCCCGGAAGGCGGGGCTTCCCCGGAAAACGTGCTTTCGCAATCCCAGGAGGGCGGGGGACAGCAACCTCGGCATTTCAACAAGCAACACCGGCACAACCGTCCCGCGAAGAACGGGATGCCGCGTGGGAACGGACGGAATCCGCAACGGCACAACGGCCGCCAGAAGAACCACCGTCCGGCGGGGCTTCCCGCCGATCTGGGCGCGGGTGAAAACGCCCCGGATCCTGTTTCGATGCGGATGCCCACCGACACGGTGGTGGATGTGATGGCGATGGCCCAGGAATTAGCGCCGAATGCCCCGTTGCCGGTAATCCCGGAAGCGGAAACGCCCGCCGAACCGCCGCAAGCCGCCGCCGAGCCGGTGCAGGACACGCCGGCTGCGGAACAGCCGGAGGCAAAACCCGCTGAACCCGCGCCCGCTCCCAAACGGCGTGGCCGTAAGCCGAAAGCGAAACCCGCCCCCGTGGACGCCACGCAACCCGCCGACGGGGCGCAGCCGCCGGTGAGCAAGCCGGAAGAGGCCGTTGCCCCTCAAAAAACGGCTGATGCCCAGCCCGCCCCCACCCAACCCGACAGCCCCCACGCGGCCCCAGCCCAGCCCGCCCCCAGCCAGCCCGTCGGTGCTGCCCA
>JAGAEL010000182.1 GCA_017613085.1 Kiritimatiellia bacterium
CCTGATCGCCTGCGCCGTGCTCGTCGTGTCGCTTGTCGCCGCCGGCATCCTCTTCTATTTCAACAACGCGAAGGCTCGCGAGGAGCGCGCCCGCAAGGAGGCCGCCGAGGCCGCCGAACGCGAACTCCAGCGCGACACCCCGATGACGCTCGCCGTCGACGAGATCGTGGCGTACTCCCGCTCGAACCCCGGCGACAAGAAGGGGCTGCTGGAAAAGTGCGAGGCGTACATCGCCCAGAACTTCCAGCCGGGCAAGCCCAAGGAGGAACAGGCGGAGATGACGTTCCGCGCGATCTTCCTGGAGGTCGACGAGGCCATGATGTCCTCCGGACGCGACCTCGAGACCCGCAAGCTTCGCAAGCTGATCGCCCAGCGCAGGGATGACGCCGAAGCCGCCGAAGAGGCACGCCTCCGCGCTCAGCAGGCCGCCGAGGACGAACGGAAAGCCAGGGAATACGAAGAACAGGCCAAACAGCTTCGCCGGGAACAGAGCGCACGCGCCGCGATGGAGCTTTCCGAGCGTCTCATCCGCGAGAAGGAGTATTTCGCCGGAACCATGATCGAACAGACGCGCCATGAACATCTTGACCGCGCGGAGAAGGATTATGCCGACTGGTATCGCACGCTTGACCGCCAGTCGCAGGATTCCGATGAGGCCGTCGCCGCGGTCGCCCGTCCATACCGCGACTGGGCCAGGACCGTGCTCGACAACATCGCCGGAGCGAAGGCCATCCGCGAGAACACCTACAACGGCAACACCATTCTGGCGGATACCCAGATCGGCTACGGCCCCTCCGGCATCTGCACCGTGAAGTCCATCAACAACGGCGTCGTGAAGGCCGCCATGGTCGACAAAAAGCTCTTCCAGTTCAATTTCGACGATCTGCCGCTTACCCAGCGGCTCGTGCTGCTGAAGAAGGGCGCGGGCGAGGCCGGGCATTCCGACGCGCTGTATTTCTACCTGCTTCTCTACGGCGATTTTGAAGGAGCCAAGACGATCGCCGCGGACGACGATACGGCCAAGGAGGTCACCGCGTACGTGATCGCCAGCTATTTCAACCATGCGCTTGAAAACGCCGACCAGAAGGACATCGACGAACTCAAAGCCAGGTACGGCAACATGCGCGAGTTCCGCAATGCCCTGGCGGCCAGAAAGCAAAACAATCCCTGAATCACACCGGGAGCAGCAACTGATATGAAAATCACGGAAGACATCGTGAAAGCTCTGCACGCGTGTATCGCCGACGGCTACGATTCCGTCACCGATTTCGCGAACTGCGCCAACGTCAGCGCGAATACCATTTCCAAATACATGCGCCGCGAGACCGAGGTCATGCAGAAGGATACCTGGGAAAAGCTCTATCCTCTCCTCACCGCCTATCTGCCGAAGGATGGCGACAAGGTCAAATACGAGATCGAGATGACCGCCGACCAGAAGATCCTGCTCGACGCGTTTGACAGCCTTCCCCCCGACGTCCAGAGCCAGAAGCTCATGGAGATCATCCAGCTTGCCAAGAAGCATCTGGCCGCCGTCGAAGCCGCCAAAAACGGCGAAAGCGACTGATGCCGCAGTCCCGGCGGGAGTATCGCCCCGGCGCCGGCGGCAGGGCGGGAAAGTCCGTTTCCGCGCCATCCAGACCACGTTCCGGCCCCGCAAAGCCCCGTCCTGCGACGGACAGCCCGTCTCCCGAATCCCGGCGGGTGTATCGCCCCGCCAGAGCCGGAAAGCCCGTTTCCGCCCCCGCAAACGCCGTTCCCGTATCCGGCGCGGGTACGGATAGCGCCCTCCCGAACCTCACCAAGTTCCTCTCGACCTCCGGCGCGGCCTCCCGGCGTCATGCCGCCGAGCTCATCAAAGACGGACATGTCTCTGTGAACGGCGCTGTCTGCACCGACCAGTCCGTCCGGATCGCCCCGGACGACCGCGTAAGCCTGGACGGCGAACGCATTGAACCTCCCCGCGGTTATGTTTACGTGATGCTCCACAAGCCGCGCGGCTACGTCTGCACCGCTGATGATCCCCACGCCCCGAAGAAGGCGCTCGATTTGATCGATCTGCCCGGCGTCCGGCTCGTTTCCGCGGGCCGTCTCGACAAGAACAGCGAGGGGCTTATCCTGTTTTCCAACGATGGCGCCTGGATCGAACAGCTCACCCACCCGCGTCACGGCACGCGCAAGACGTATCAGGTCACCACCGACCGGCCGCTTTCGCCCGCCGATATTCGCCGGCTTACCACGTCCGGCGTGCAGAACGACGGCGAAACGCTCCGCGCTCTCTCCATCCGTGCCGAAGCCCCCGGTCGCTACATCTTCATCCTCGGCGAGGGCAAAAACCGCGAGATCCGCCGCATGCTCGAATCGCTGGACAACCGTACGCGCCGCCTTAAACGCATCGCCGTCGGTTCGCTTCGTCTCGGCGGTCTTCCGATGGGGCAATGGCGGTTCCTTTCCCCTGCGGAAGCCCTGCTGGCGCTCGGGGAGGCGAAGCCTCCACTGAAGTAGTGCCCAGCTTTGCAGCGGCACGTGTGCGCGAGCGTAATCCGCGCACTGTATCGGCCCCGCTTGCGGTGAGTCCGGCTGCGTTCGGGATGGACACCGCGAAACATTAAAATGCGCCTGGTCGGCGGGTCATTCCTGCGTTTTTCTCGTCTTTTTCGAAGGTTGAACGTCAGCAATCGAGCTTCGTGTTGCGTTCCCAGATGAGCTTGCCGGCGGCGGCGACTTTTTCACGGAGTGAATCGGGTTCGAGGACCTCGATCCTGCCGCCTTCGCCAAGGATCCAGCGGATGACATCATGTTCGATCGCGGGCTTGAGGACGATGATGAGGGAGCCGTCGGCCTGCGGTTCGATCTTGAACTGTTTCGCACGCTGATGTTCGTAGAGGTAGAATGCGATGGAGGCGTCGCAGCGCAGCCGGATCCCCTCGATCCTGGGGAACATGAAAATGCCGTTTTTGCGCGTTTCCTCGACGAGCTTCTTGTCCGTTTCGAAGGAGTCGCCCGCGAACGAGGCGGCAATGATGCGCTGGATGGCGTAGACTTTCACGTCTTTTGTGCGCGGCTCGTAGCCTTTCACGTACCACACGCCGTGGTGGAAGGCGATGATGTGCGGCTCGAACGTGCGGGGCGACTCCTCGCCGCTGGGCTTGCGGTAGGTGAGCTCCATGACCTGATGCTGACGCCAGGCGTCGAAGACCTTTTTGAAGATCGCGGGATCGACGGCCGCCTTGATGTCCGTGGCGCAGAGGATCGACTCGATCATGGCGTCGTCGAAGAACGTGGAGCTGTTGCCGACGAGCGCCTTTTCCATAGCCGAATTGATGTTGCCCCTGACGGGCTCCGGGAGGATGTCCGAGGCGAGCTTCGCGCCGAGGATGGACATGCTGAGAAGGTCGTCGCTCAGGATGGGGACAGTCAATTCCCAACTCGGATTGAGCAGAAAATAGCCGCGGTTGGAGGGATCGTACTCGATTGGTGCGCCATAATCGTTTTTCAACGTCTCTATGTCGCGCATGATCGTGCGTACGCTGCAGGCACACGGGATATTCTCGTTGACGTCGGCCTGCCGGAGGAGCTTTGCGAAACTGCCGGCATTCGGGTAGGTGTTTTTCCTCATTTCCGCCACGAACTTCATCAGGCGCAGCGCCTGCCTGCTTTGTATGCTCATGTTTCTTTCTCCGCTGGGGGGATTTTCTGTTTCCGGCGATAATATATTCCCTGCTTTCGCGGATTGCAAGCATGGAAAAGATAATAACCGGAAAAAACGTCGGATCCGTCCACCGTGAAGACAGGGGCTTCGATCCCCCGGGGAAAGATGTCGAGCTCAACGGTGCCGGTAGACATACGGGTTGACGAACGGGCTGGTACCGACGCGATGTTCGGGTGCGACCGGCGGTATGACGACCGGGCCGAGTTCGTACGCGGAAGCGTCGCGGGTCACGCTCGTCACTGTGCCGTCGCGGTACGTCGTGACGATGGTCGTCCTCGGCGTCGTGTATCCGTTGTTCGTCGTGACGACGGTCGTGCTCGGGATCATGACCGGAGCCGGAG
>JAGAEL010000020.1 GCA_017613085.1 Kiritimatiellia bacterium
CGCCGTCGCCTGGGGGTTGATCTGGTACCTGCGCCAGGGCATCAAGCCGGGATCACCGTATGCGACCATCCTGAAAGACTACCGCGACGCATTGCGCGAGTGTAAAGACCCGTTGACCGCCACGCGGAGAGCCTTCGAGGGAATCGACCTCAAAACCTTCCAGAAAGACTTCGCGAACTACTGGAAAAAACAGTAGAGGGCGCATCCGCAAATCGTGCAGGCGGTCTTTTGTCTCACGCGGAGGCGCGGAGACGCGAAGGAAAGAGCGGGAGGGACGCGCCCCGTCGCGTCCGTGTCGGCTGTCGTGCGTCGCCTGTCGTGCGGGAGGGACGCGCTTCGTCGCGTCCGGCTGTCGGATGTCGGATGTCGAGTGTCGCCTGTCGTGCGGGAGGGCGCGTGTCCCCACGCGCCGCAGAACGGACACGACAAAGCGCGTCCCTCCCCTTTTCGCCTGTTTTCCGTGGTTACGTGTTTACACGATTCGCGGATGCGCCCCGTTTTTCCCGATGTGCCGAGGGAGGAAAGCGGACGGACGAAAATTGTGCGGGAAAGTCTTGGCGGGCGTCTGCCCCTCCATCGGCTCCGTTATGCTTTCCCTCGCAACGTAAACGTGCGGATCGGTTTCGTCGCGTCGCCGTTGTAAAACACGACGGCCACGCGGTTGTCGGAAACTTCGAGCCGGTAATGCCCCGCCGTGCGGCAGCAAAGCGCATCGCGCACAAAAGGCTTATATTCGTCGATCAACTGCTGCAGCTCGTCTGGACGGACGGCACCGTGACGTTCGCCCTTCCCTTTGGACGCGCCGTAGTTCTCCGCGCCGCCCGACGGGAACTTCGGGTTCGCCCACTTCGGTTTCGCCCACACGCTGTTAAAGACAAATTGCGTGATACGCCCTTCCGGGAACGCGCAGTCGTAGTATTCCAGCAGATGGGTGTGTCCCGAAAGGGCGATGGCGTTCCGCCGGGCGAGCAACGCGCGCAGTTCGCGGCGTTGCGCCGTCTTTCCATTTCTCCCGTAAAGGAACCATGTAGACTCCCCGCTGGGGATCACCGGGCCATGCGAAACAATAAACGTATACCGGGCATCCTCGCTCTCCGCGAGCAGTTTTTTCAACAGGGCGAAATCCGGACGGGGTTCGTTGAAATCCACGACGAGATAGGCGTCCGGCCCGTGGCGCAAGAGGAACGTGCCTCCCGTTTCCCGCACACCGAATTCCTGCTCCACGCACCGGGTCATCCAGTCATCCAGCGTCTCCCGCGCACCGTCGCCCACGACATCGCCCCGGATGTCGTGGTTACCGGTGACGACGGCGATCGGAAGCCGTTCGCCGTATGTCCCTTTGAGGAAAGCGAAGGCGTCATCCAGCATCTTCCTGTGCGTGGACGCCTTGCCGCAGTCCCCCTGGATGAGATCGCCCATTTGAAAGACGAACGCCGTGTCGTCCCGGACACACGCCGCCGAAGCCCGGACGAGACTCGGCATCCGCGCCGTCCACATTTCGGCGTTGCGGACGTGTTCGGAACAGTGCGCCTTATACCGTTTTTCCGTCGTGCTGTGCGTGTAGTCCGCATGGTAGCGTTTCGGATCCGGCGAATCGAAATGAAGGTCGCCCAGAACCGCCACCGAATACGAAGCCCCGCATTTTCCGGAAGTCTCACATCCGGCAAACAAGCCGAATAACGTTCCGCCCAGAAGAAAATCCCGCCTTGTCATACCGACACCTCGATTTCCCATACGATGCCCTATTTCTTTACGGTGAATTCAAGTACCTGTCCGGCATCCAGAAGGTTCTTCCGCAATACCGCATACGGCACGTCCTGCACGGCCATGCCTTCCGCGACGGCGATCGACGCCGCCGTACCCGCCGCCTGTCCGAGCGCGAAAAAGACAGGCTCCATGCGGATCGAGCCGTACGCGATGTGCGATGCCGACACGCACACGGGCACGATGAGATTCGCGCACTCGGCGCGTTTCGGGACAATCGCCCCGTAGTCGATCGGGTACGGGGGGAATCGCCTACCCTTCGAGTCCGCACCGACCTCCACATCGCCCTCGTTCTGGACGTAGCCCTCCGCCGTCACGTAACGGCGCACATGGTGGGAATCCATCGTGTATGCGCCCATTGCGACGGGGCGCGAAGCAACCGTCTTACCCCGGCAATTCGCCTCCGTCATCACGTATTCGCCCACCATACGCCGCGCTTCGCGCACGTAGAGCTGCTTCTGCCAGCCGTCGCCGAGTCCGTCCTTGAACTCGTCCTTGCACGTACCCCAGCGCGACACCTCGTTGCGGATCCTCGCCGGGACGCGCGGATGGTTCGCAAGCGTCCACATGAGTCCCTTCTGGTATTTGAGGTGCGCGGCGAGGATCTTCTCGCGCTCGGCGTAGGACGCCTCGGGCCAGTTCCAGTTCTGTCCGACGAAGTCGGTGGAGAAGCCGGTACGGTTGTTGGTGTCCGTCTTGCAGTTGGGCATCTTCGAGTTGATCCACGGCATTCCGTGGCGGTCGAGGGGACCGAGCGCAAAGTGGCGGAACATGAGTTCGTAGTCTTTCTCGTCGTACCCCTCCGGCTTCGCGAACGGAATGCGGTTCTTCGGATTGTCCGTGAGGCACATGCGGAAACAGTACGCCTGCACGCGCTTGTCGCCGTCGCCGGGCTTGAAGTTCGGATCGTACGGTTCGACACCGGGCAGCAACCCGCTCTTCCTATCACCGGGGACGACATACGGATCGATTCCCTTGTGGAGCTGGTGGAACTTCGCGTACCTCGGCTCGTTGCCGTTCAGAGTCTCGCCATAGACGGCGTTCGCCTCGCGCCCCACGTGGTACGAGACCCCTGCCGCCGCCATGAGGTCGCCCTCGTAGGTCGCGTCGATGAACACCTTGCCACGATACGCCTTGCCGGAAAGCGTCTTGATGACGACGATGCGTCCGTCTTTTTTCTCCACGCCCTTCTCGCGGTCGAGCCATTCGCCACGCCGGATGTCGAGGCGGTCACGCTTCTCCCACCCCTCCAGGATGGTGAGCGCCACGGACGGCTCAAACGTCCACTTGGATTCGTTCTTGAGTATGCCGGCCGCCGTGGCCTTGCGCTTCTGCTCGTCCGGGAACTGGACGACGAGGTGCGCGGGATCGCCGTAGTACTTCGCAACGTCCTTGTAGAATTCGAGGGCGATACCGCCGAAAGCGGCCTTGTTGCCGATGTCGGTCTGGCCGAGACCGCCGGTGGTGAGCCCGCCGATACGTGTCTCCGGAGATACGATCACCGCCCGCCTACCCATACGCTTCGCCTGTACGGCGGCGGAAATCGCAGCCGGCGACGAACCATAAATCACCATGTCATACGCCTCTTCCGCCGAAACTGAAAACGTCATCAAGACAGCCATCGTCAGTACTTTTTTCATGCTCATTCCCTGTTCTCCCTTCGGTGGCTTCCAGTCTAGCCGATTCCCCCCATTCCCGCAAGTAGATTTCGGCGATAATATCGCCGAAAACAGGACAAGGATAAAGGGCTTGGCGTAATGGAGGAGAACGTGGTATAACGGGGCCATTATGAAAGAAACCATCCATTCCATGTTGCGGCGGTGCGTCGGTTGGGATTACACCCGGCCCTGCATCTACATGATCACCCTGACACTTGCGGAACGGCATACCCAGGCACTGGGTTCTGTTGTCGTCGATACCATCGGCGACAACGGGATACCCACGTCCGCCCATTGCGAATTGACCGACCTTGGCCGAGCCGTCGAAACATGCTGGGCGTCAATCCCTACATTCTACCCACAGGTACAGATCATCGGCAACCAAGTGATGCCCGACCATTTCCACGGCATCCTCTGGGTGAAGGAACCGCTCGGCTGTCACCTCGGACACGTGATCAAAGGATTCAAGCTCGGCAGCAACAAAGCGTCGCGCTCGTTGCGCCCGGATGTACTTTCGCCGAATGGCGGACTTTTCGCCGAGGGGTTTCAAGATACCATCCTCTTTCGCAACGGGCAGCTCGAAAAGATGGTCTGCTACATGAAAGCAAATCCCCTGCGCCTCGCCGTGAAACGTGCTGTGCCAGAGTTGTTCACGGTGGTACGGGATTTGAAGGTTCCGGCGATGGTATCGCCGGAAACGGGACTTCGGATACTCCACTTCACGGCAATCGGAAACCGTTCCTTGCTGCAGAAGCCGATGGTACAGGTTCAGTGTTCGCGGCAACACCTCGCCTACAGGCGCGTCCCGAAACCGGGCGGCGGGGTGAAGATTGCGCGCGATGCGAACGGAGAACCGATCATCGAGGCAACTTCACGCGAATACGAAGAACTGCGCGACACGTTATTGACCGCAGCCCATCACGGCGCGGTACTGATTTCACCCTGCATCTCCGACGGGGAAAGGCAGATCGCGCGCGAAGCGTTGAAAGCCGGGTTGCCGCTCGTCACCATGCAGAACAAGGGGTTCGCGAAACTGCAAAAACCGCGCGGACGGTTCTTCGACGCCTGTGCCGAGGGATGCCTCCTCATGCTCGCGCCCGCCGCCTGGCCGTACACGCCCGGCGAAAAGCGAATGACACGCGACGACGCCCTCGCCATGAACCGGCTCTGCCAATGGCTGGCCGGCGAAGGCGCCGCCGACATCGACTACAAAGGCTGCACGCCGGTCAATATCGACCAACTTGCGTTTACGGCGGCGAAGCGCGTTACAGATTGACGGGGAACGCTTGTTTCGGTACACTATACGCCGTCCGAGGGAATCATCGTATGAATCGAAAAAAATGCTGGCTTCCGTACGTTCCGCTATTCGTGCTACTCGCTTTCGCAGCTTTCTCTGCGGAACGGGCGATTTATCTGCAACGTATGCCGGGCGACCGCCTGGACGTAAGCATGGCGAATGAATTGACGCATGCCGCGCTGGAAGCGCAGGAATGGTTGATCCGTAACCAGAACGACGACGGATCGTGGGGCGCGGGGACGAACGTGCTCTACGAAACGGCCCTCGTCCTTTTCACACTCAACACCTTCAACCAGCCGGAATCCGCCGCCGCCCGGGAACGGGGCAAGCTGTTCCTCAAAAAGCAGACGCTCCCCTGTCCCGGCTTCCCCTTCGGTCTGGACATCCATCAACAGCCCGCGAAACTTGCGCAGGACTGGCCTCCGCCGGCGGAGACTTCCGCCCGTTTCTGGGCGGCGGCGGCCTTCTCCATCAACCGTGCGGGCGGCACGCTCAACACGCCGGACGGCACCGTCTTCGATTGGCGGCGGGACGCCGCGCAACGTTTAATCGACACGCAACGGAAATCCCTAGACGGCGGAAGCTACTGGAAAGCCGCGCCCAAGGCGACCGCGACCGACACGGAAGAGACGGCGTTTGCGCTGCTGGCGTTTTTTGAACTTTGAAAGAGGCGGGGACGCATACGATGGATACGACAAAACTGGAACTCGAACTGGACTGCCTCGGCAAGGCCGGCCTGGCCCTTCAACAAAACAACGTGAAGCTCGTGCGCCGCATCCGCGCCACCTGGCACGGCACGGAAACCACCGGCGCGGTGGTCTGCCGTCTCACCTCCGAACCCGAAATCTTCGCCCCCGTGGAGGCGTTCTGCGACAACCTCACGCCGGAAACACCGGTGGAGTTCACCAAATGTGCGCCGCGCCTCAGTTTCAACGCGCTTTCCGCCTTGACGGAGCGTGTGAACGGAACCGTCAAGGCCGAACTCTTTGCCGTACCGGCGGAGGGTGAACGCGCCTTGCTCACGTCCGTCAGCCGCGCAGTGGAATTCTGCCCGCACGATGACTGGTTCGGTACCGCGTGCGTGCCGGAACTGCTCGCCGCCTTCGTCATGCCGAACGATCCCGCGCTCACCCCCCTGCTCCACCGGATTGCGGAGTTGCGCGGCGAACGCGGGGGGACGCCCTCGTTGAACGGATACCAGGGGAAAAGTCGCGACGACGTACTGCTGACGGTGAAATGCGCCTACGATGCCATCCTTGAACTGGGCATCACCTACTGTGAACCGCCTCCCAGTTTCGGGACGACCGGCCAGCGGATCCGCACGGCGGAAGAGATCCTCTCGAAGAAATTCGCGACCTGCCTCGACCTCTCGCTGCTCTTCGCCGCATTGCTGGAGGCGAGCGGACTCCATCCGCTGCTCCTGCTTCCGAAAGGCCATTGTTTCGTCGGTTGCCACCTGCAGGACGCCAGCCTTCCAGACACCATCACCGACGACTTGCAGGCGATCCGCAAGCGTGTCGCGCTCAACGAAATCTGCGTCTTCGAAACCACGCTCGCCGTCAAGGGCGGCAACCGGTTCCTCGCCGCGATGGAGGCGACCAACGCCGAACTGGAGAAAGACGAGGCGTTTGAATTCGCCCTGGACGTCAAACAGGCGCGGGCGGTCGGCATCCGCCCCCTTTCGAGGGAACGGGACGAAAGCGTCGTCATCTCCTCGGAAGGAGAGACGCCGGTGGACGAAGCGTTGCCGCAAATGGAGACGGCGGACGCGGAGGACGAAGCCGTTGCCGACGAACCGGACATCCCGCCGCGCGTGGCGAAGTGGCGAAGCAAACTGCTCGACTTCTCCCGGCGTAACCGCCTACTCAATTTCAAAGATTCGAAACAGGCGGTCAAGCTGTTCTTCTCCGATCTGGCGGAGGCGGAGGACGGGCTTGAGTCGAACATCGTCTACACCGTGAACCCGCGTCCCGAAAACCTGACGGAAGCCGCCAAGGCGGGTTACGTCGAAGCCGAATGGAAAGCCGAACGCCTCCACGCGGATCTCGATGAAAAAGAATTAAAGAAGCGGCTTCTCGAACTCTACCGGACGGGGAAAAGCGATCTGGAGGAGAGCGGCGTCAACACGATTTTTCTCGCCGCCGGTTTCTTGAAATGGCGGGACGGGACGGGGACGCGCGCGGAAGAGTACCGCGCCCCGCTGATGTTGATTCCCGTGCAGATCGAACGGAAATCCGTTCAGTCGGGCTTCCGCCTGTTGCGCGGCGATGACGACACGACCATCAACGTCACGCTCTTGGAGATGGTCAAAAAGGATTTCGGTCTGGCGATCAACGGGTTGACCCCGCCGCCGGAGGACGAACACGGGCTGGACGTCGCGAAAATCCTCCGCATTTTCCGCGAAGCCATCAAAACCATGAAAGGATGGGAGGTGGAGGAAGACCTCTACCTCGCCCGCTTCTCGTTCAATAAGTTCGTCATGTGGGAAGACCTCGGCAAGCGTCTGGACGCATTGCGGAAGAACCCGACGGTCAACCACCTGATCGAGGGGGGAGGCGCAATGGACGACGGCGTGACGCCCGTCGCCCCGAACGAGGTGGACACCTGCATACCGGCGAAGGAACTCTTCCTCCCGATGAGCGCGGACTCCTCGCAGCTGGCCGCCGTCCTTTCCGCCGCAAAGGGAAAGAATTTCGTTCTCCACGGCCCTCCTGGTTCCGGCAAGTCGCAGACCATCGCGAACTTGATCGCCTACTGCCTCGGCATCGGGAAGACCGTCCTGTTCGTCGCGGAAAAACGCGCCGCCCTGGAAGTCGTGCAGCGCCGCCTCCGCCGGATCGGGCTTGGCGCGTTCTGCCTGGAACTGCACTCCAACAAGTCCGGCAAATCCGACGTGCTCGCCCAATTCCGCGAAACCTTGGATTTCGCAGGAGGGACGGCGCCGTCGGAATGGGAGGCGACGGTCAAGGAACTGGAGGCGTCGCGGGACGCCCTTTCGGCGTACGTCACCGCCTTGCACAATCCCTCGCCGTGCGGCCTCACCCCCTACCGGGCGTTCTCCTACCTGCTCTCGCACAGCGAAGACGAACGGTCTTTCGGACGGGTCGGGGCGTTCGCCGGCCTCACGTTTGCCGCCGGAGAACTGGACGCGATGCTGGAGGCGGGCCGCAAGCAAGTGCAGTGCGGCATTGAAATCGCGCCGGAACTCTTCGACGCATTTTCCTTCTGCCGTGCCGACACCTGGTCGATGGAGTGGGAACACCGCGCCATCGATGCGGCAAACACGCTCACGGCGGCCGCGCAAGGATTCGATGCCGCGCTGAAACCGCTCCTCGACCTGACGGGAATCGCCGACGCCACACCCTTCACGGGCGCCCAGTACAGGGCATTCGTCGAAATCGAGGCAACACTGAAAGCCGCGCCCCGCTTTGAACCCGACACCTTCGTGCGCTGGGCGACGTATGCGCCGGCACTGCGGAAACGCTGCGACGCCGCGAACACCTGTATCGCGATGCGCAAGGCGAATCCCGAAATCGATTACGCATCGGTGCGCAAGCTCGACCTCCCCACCCTGCGCCAGCGCTGGCGGGCGAACCGGCAGTCCTTCGTCCTCTTCCGCTGGTTCAAAGACCGGGCGTTGCTGAAGGAACTCGGACTCTGCCTGAAAGACCCGTCGCGTTCGCCGTTCAAAACGGTCGGGCTTTCGCGCTGGTTCGACACGTTTGAGAAGTATCAAGACAACGCCTCCATCTGCGCCACGCCGGAGAACGAAGAACAATGGAAGACGAACAGCGCCATCCTCGCCGCCGGACAGACGCTCTGGGACAACCTCCACGCCGTCGGCGGCAAGCCGGTCAACCTCGAACCGTTCCTGACGGGGGCAACCCCGCTCCCGGCGACGGAGGCCGCCGAAGCGTACACGGCGCTCGAATCGGCATTGGCGGCGTTTCTCGAAACGACAGACGGAAAAGCGGCGTTCGGCAATACGGAGCCACACTGGTTCGACCGCGTTTCGGAAGCGGCCTCCACCATCCGCGATGCACACGGCGAATTACGCCGCTGGTGTCTCTGGAACGCCTGCCGGAAGGACGCGCTGGCGCACGGGCTAAGCCCCGTCGTCGATGCGGCGGAACGCGGCGACCTGCCGTTCGACCTTGTGGAGGCGGCCATTCGTAAACGTTACTGTGAACAGTACGTGGCGGCGGTGATCGAGAAGGAACCCGTGTTGCGCGAATTTCTGGGAAGCGCACAGGACGGCTTGACCGAGAAGTTCGGAATGTTGGACGACGAGGTTGCGGAACTCGCCAAGCGGTTGATCGTCGCCCGGCTCGCCGCGAACCTCCCCGCCGGACGCATGGGTGTCTGCCCCGCCACCACGGAGTTGGGGATCTTGAAGCGGGAGTGCGAAAAGAAGAGCCGCATCAAACCGGTCCGCACGTTGCTGGAATCGATTCCCTCGCTGATTTCCAGCCTGAAACCCTGCTTCCTGATGAGTCCGCTCTCGGTGGCACAGTACCTCCCGCCGGAAAGCAAGCCCTTCGATCTCGTGGTCTTCGACGAAGCGTCGCAGATCACCGTCCCGGACGCGATCGGCGTCATCGCGCGCGGCAAGCAATGCGTCATTGTCGGCGACCCGCACCAGCTGCCGCCGACGACCTTCTTCCAGCGGCAGAGCGAGGCGACGGCGGACGAGACCGTTTCGGACAGCGACATCCAGGAGCTGGAGAGCATTCTCGACGAATGTAAAGCCTCCGGGATGGCGGAGTCCTATCTGCAATGGCACTACCGCAGCCGCCACGAATCGTTGATCGCCTTCAGTAACCGCCACTACTACGGGAACCGGCTCTTCACCTTCCCCTCGGCGCAGACGGGGAACGACGCGCTGGGGGTGCAGTTCCACTTCGTCGAAAACGGCGTCTACGACCGGTGCAAATCACGCTCGAACAAAGAAGAGGCGAAAGCCGTGGTCGCAGCCGTTGTGAAGCGTCTGCTGGATCCCGCCTTCGCCACGAAATCCACGGGCGTCGTCACGTTCAGCGAGGCGCAGCAGAAATTGATCGAAGACCTGATGGACGACGAGCGGGAAAAACACCCGGAAATCGAACGCTTCTTCGACGATTCGCTGGAAGAGCCGTTCTTCGTGAAGAACCTGGAAAACGTGCAGGGCGACGAACGCGACGCGATCTTCTTCTCGATCTGCTACGCGAAAGACAAGGACGGGAAGTTCGCGATGAACTTCGGTCCGCTGAACCGTGCGGGAGGCGAACGCCGGTTGAACGTCGCCGTCACCCGCGCCAAAGAACAAGTCGTCGTCTTCGCCTCGATCCACGCGAGCGACATCGACCTGAGCCGGACGCAGGCAATGGGCGCGGCGCATTTGAAGAACTTCCTGGAATACGCGGAACGCGGCGTCAACGCGCTCGGCATCCCCGCCGGGGAATCCGTGGGCGACGGCGACCGGTTCGAGGACGAGATCGCGGGGTTCCTCCGTTTCCAAGGATACGAAGTCGAAACGCAAGTCGGCTGCAGCGGCTACCGGGTTGACATCGCCGTGCGAAGCAAGGTCAAACCGGACTGCTACGCGATCGGCATTGAATGTGACGGCGCGAACTACCGCAACGCCGCTTCCGCGCGCGACCGCGACAAACTCCGCCGCAGTGTACTGGAAGGGTTGGGCTGGCGCGTCTACCGCGTCTGGACGCTTGCCTGGTGGTTCGACCGCGAACAGGCGAAAGCGAACCTGCTGGCGGAGGTCGAAGCCGCCGTGAACGGGAAGCCTTCGCCGGGCAAAGCGAAGGCCGTGGCGAGCCTTCCGCGTCCAACGGCCAAGGTTGCGTCCGCGCCGGAACCGGAGCCCGCGCCCGGACTGGAAGATCCCGGAAGCGTCTACGTCGCGACACCGGTCAAGGACTATTCGAAGAAAGCCTCCAAGTTCAACCTCCTCGAAGGGCCGCCCCTGCTGGGCGAAGAAATCCGCCGTATCGTCGATACGGAAGGCCCGATTCTCGAAAGCCTTCTGCGCAAACGCATCCTGCGCGAATGGGGATTCATCCGACTCCGTGAAAACATGGAAGACGTTTTGCGCCGCTCCATTCCGAAAGACCTTGAAACGACGCAACAGGCGGCGGGACGGGTCTTCTGGCCGCCCGCCACGCCGTCGTCGTCCTACACCGGCTACCGGATGCAGGGCGAGGAGAAAGAGGCGCGCCGCGCGATTGAGGAGATCCCGGTACAGGAGATCCGGAACGCGGCCCGTTACGTGATGGCGCTCTACAAGACCGTATCGGAGGAAACGCTCCAGAAGGAGACGCTGAAACGGCTGGGGCTGGTGCGCGTCACCGCTGCCGCAAAGGAAGCACTGAACGAAGCATTCAAAGGTTTGTAAAAAAAAGGAAACGTCCATGCCGACTGCACAACGTACACGATTGATGGAAGATCCCTACCTCGCCCCCTATGAACCGGTCATCCGGCGGCGGGTGGAAAACGCGCGTAAACGCGGCGAGGAGCTTGCCGCCGGACCGGGATCGCTCGCGCAATTCGCCTGCGCCCACGAATACTACGGCCTCCACCGGACGCCGGAGGGCTGGACATTCCGCGAATGGGCGCCCAACGCAACGGCGATCTGGCTGGTCGGCGATTTCTCCGGCTGGGCGCGGCAAGACGCCTACCGCCTTTCGCGCCTCTCCGGGCGCGACGTGTGGGAAGGGACGTTCCCGCCGGATGCGTTCTCGCACGGCCAGTACTACCACCTTGAACTGCAATGGAACGGCGGCGAGGGCGACCGCATTCCCGCGTATGTGCGGCGCGTCGTCCAGGATCCCGAAACGATGCTCTTCGCGGCCCAGGTCTGGGATCCCGAACCGTACCGCTGGCAACACCCCGACTGGCGGCCTTCGCGTGAATATCCGTTGATTTACGAAACGCACGTCGGCATGGCGCAGGAACGCGAGGGGGTCGGCACCTACACCGAGTTCCGCGAAAATGTTTTGCCGCGCATCGTCAAGGCGGGATACAACACCATCCAGCTCATGGCGATAATGGAACACCCCTACTACGGTTCCTTCGGCTACCACGTCTCCAGTTTCTTCGCCTGTTCCTCCCGGTTCGGGACGCCGGAAGAACTGAAGGCGCTCGTCGATGCCGCGCACGGGGCGGGACTCAACGTCATCATGGACATCGTCCACTCCCACGCGGTGAAGAACGAGCGGGACGGGCTTTCGCTCTTCGACGGAACGCCCTGGCAGTATTTCCACGACGGGTTGCGCGGCTGGCATTCGGCCTGGGATTCGCGTTGTTTCAATTACGCGAAGACCGACGTCCTGCATTTCCTGCTCTCCAACTGCCGGTACTGGATGGACGAATTCCATTTCGACGGATTCCGTTTCGACGGCGTCACCTCCATGCTCTACCTGCACCACGGTCTGGGAATCGACTTCACCGACTATTCGCAGTACTTCGACAACACGGTGGATGAAGACGCCTGGATCTACCTCAACCTTGCCAACCGCGTCATCCACGAGGTCTGCCCCGACGCGATCACCATCGCCGAAGATGTGAGCGGGATGCCCGGCGTCGCCGCGCCGGTCGCCGAAGGCGGCATCGGGTTCGACTACCGGATGGCGATGGGCAACCCGGAGTGTTGGTTCAAGCTCGCCAGCAACGTCCGCGACGAGGACTGGAGCATCGGCTACCTCTGGCACGAACTGACCAACCGCCGTTCCGACGAACAGACAGTGAATTACATCGAAAGCCACGACCAGGCGCTGGTCGGCGGGAAAACCTTCCTTTTCCAGCTGGTCGATTCCGCCGTCTACGACGCCATGCGCCGCGACCAGAACAACCTCTTCGCCAACCGGGGCGTCGCCCTCCACAAGCTCGCCCGGCTCACGACGCTCGCCGCTTCCGGGCACGCCTACCTGAACTTCATGGGAAACGAGTTCGGCCATCCCGAATGGATCGACTTCCCGCGTGAAGGAAACGGCCACTCCTACCATTTCGCCCGCCGCCAGTGGTCGTTGCGCGACAACCCCGACCTGCTCTTCTGGTGCATGGGCGAGTTCGACGAAGCGATGCTGTCCCTGTTGCGGCAGACGAAAGCGTTGGAACATTCCGCCCCGCGTCGTTTCTATTCGTCGGACGAAAGCAAGATCCTCGTCTTTGAACGGGGAGCGCTTTTGTTCCTGTTCAATTTCCACAGCTCCATCTCCGTCAGCGACTATTCCGTCGTCGTGCCGCCGGCCTCGCGGGGCTACCGGCTGCGGCTGGACACGGACGAAACCCGTTTCGGCGGACAGGGGAGGATTCAGCCGGGGCAAACTTTCGAGGTCATCGACGAACTTCGCGGCAATGAACTTTGCAACGTGATCAAAGTCTACCTGCCCAGCCGCACCGCGATGATCCTGGAACGGATCGAGGATACGAAGGAATGAGGATTCTGGGAATCGAGTCGTCGTGCGACGAAACCGCCGCAGCCGTCGTCGAAGACGGGCGGACGGTACTTTCGAGCGTCGTGTTCAGCCAGATCAAACTGCACCAGCCCTACGGGGGCGTCGTGCCGGAGATCGCCTCGCGGAGCCACGTCGAAAAAATCGGCGGCGTAATCCGCGAAGCGGTGGAGAAGGCGTTCGGCGGACCGCATTGGGAAAAAATCGACGCCGTCGCCGCAACCTACGGACCGGGACTTGCGAGTTCATTGATGGTCGGGCTTTCCGCCGCGAAAGGGCTCGCGACATCACTCGGCAAACCGCTCATCGGCATCAACCATATCGAGGCGCACCTGCACGCCGTCTTCCTCTCGCCCGAAGCGCCGAATCCTGCAGACGCCTGTCCGATGCTGGGGCTGGCAGTCTCCGGCGGGCACACCAGTTTCATCGAAGTCCCGTCGCCGGGTACGTTCCGGTTGATCGGCCAGACGCTGGACGACGCGGCGGGTGAAGCGTTCGACAAGGCGGCGAAGCTTCTGGGGCTTGGTTATCCCGGCGGACCGGTGATCGACAAGATCGCGAAGACGGCAGAGCGGCGCGACGCCATCGTTTTCCCGAAAGGCCGCCCGCGTCCGGGCACCCCCGCCCTGGGCGGATTCAGAGCCGACCTCTGCGTGAGCTTCAGCGGATTGAAAACCGCCTTGATGTACCATCTGCGCCGCAATCCGCCGAAAGACGAACGGGAGGTCGCGGAAATCGCCGCCTCTTATCAGGAAGCCATCGTCGGCGCGTTGGCAGACCGCTGCGCCCGCGCCCTGGCCTCCGGGCGCTACGCCACCCTCGCCGTCGGCGGCGGGGTCTCCTTAAACGGCCGTCTGCGCGAACGCCTTGCGGAAGTGGCGGAACGCGCCCGCGTCCGCCTCTTGCTGGCAAAACCCTGTTATTGCGGCGACAACGCCGCGATGATCGCCGGTCTGGCGGGGATGGGCGTCGGCGTGAAAGAGCCGGACGTGATGGCGCAAGACGTCATCCCCTCCCTCGAAGCCGGCGATTGATTGCCGCGTTCGACAACACTCGAATTTTCACTTTGTCATCTCGGTTCTTTTCTGGTATCCTTTCCTTGTTTTCACAACAGAAAGGCGTGTACATTCAGATGAAAAAGGCTGACATCGGTTTGATCGGGCTGGCAGTGATGGGCGAGAACCTCATCCTGAACATGGAAAGCAAGGGATTCACGGTGGCGTGTTACAACCGCACCGTGGAGAAGGTAGACCGTTTCACGGCGGGACGCGCGAAGGGGAAGAACATCATCGGCGTCCATTCCCTGACAGAACTGGCGGCGACGCTGAAGAAGCCGCGCCGCGTGATGATGATGGTTAAGGCGGGCAAGGCGGTCGACGACATGATCGAACAGCTCATCCCCGTCCTCCAGAAAGGCGACATCATCATCGACGGCGGCAACAGCCACTTTCCGGACACGATCCGCCGCACGAAGTACCTTGCGGAAAAGGGTCTCCGTTTCATCGGTTCCGGTGTCTCCGGCGGCGAAGAGGGCGCGTTGAAAGGTCCCGCGATCATGCCGGGCGGCGATCCCAAGGCGTGGCCCTACGTGAAGGACATTTTCCAGGGTATCGCGGCGAAAGTGGACGACGGCTCCCCTTGCTGCGCCTGGATCGGCAGCGACGGCGCGGGACACTTCGTGAAGATGGTCCACAACGGGATCGA
>JAGAEL010000183.1 GCA_017613085.1 Kiritimatiellia bacterium
GGCTGCGGCTTCGGCCGCCTCGGCCGCCGCCTGTTCCTCGCGACGCCGCTGCCACCAGCCGGTGAAACGTCCCACGGCGTTGAACAGCTCGCGGAAACCGACCGCCATCAACAGCGAGAGCAGCATGATGCAGACCATCAGTACGCCGCCGCCGAAGGGACTGAACCAGCGTTCGAGGAAACAGGTCGTCAACCAGTACCCGATCGCCCCGCCGGCGTTCGGACGAAGGTTCAGGTTGCCGAGAATGTTGTCGAACGCCGTCGCGCTGTACAACTGGAAAAGGCCGCAAAGCGCACAGGTGAAGAGGCACATCCACGCCGCCCTGCGCCCGATCCGCGTGATGCGTCCGTCGAGCAGGAACACGCTCGCCGTCAAGACGAGAATCGGCACGACCCAGACCGCCAGACCGAACACGCTGTAGCCGATGAAGGCGAACCAGGCTCCGAACGGCCCGATTAAATTCGCGGCGGGGGAAAGCGGCGGCGAATTCAACATCGAGATGTCGCGCCAGTCGTAGGAAATAAGGCTGAGAAGGGGGAAAAAGGCGATCGGAAGCAAAAGGACGCCGATCAGACGCCGTTGGGTGCGCGTCTCGGTCTCATGCTTGTCTTCAGGTATTGGACGGGTGGTTTCAGACATGGAAAAACTCTCTCAAAAAAAGGAAGCCGATTATCTCTGAAAAACGGGAGAAAATCAAGAAAAACCTTTTGAATTTACGTCCGTTAGCTGGTATACTCCCGTCCATAAGGATTGAGGAGTATACCATGCAACTGACTTTCTTTGGCGCGGCACAGACCACGACCGGTTCCATGCACCTGGTCGAAACGAACGGGAAACGTATTCTGCTTGATTGCGGGCTTTATCAGGGGCATCGCAAAGAGGCGTTTGAACGGAACCGCAATATGCCGGTCGATCCGGAGACGATTGACGCGGTGATCCTTTCGCACGCCCATGTCGATCACAGCGGGAACCTTCCGCAGCTCGCGCGGCGCGGTTTCCGGGGGAAGGTCTACTGTACCCCCGCCACGCGCGACCTTGCCGAAATCATGTTGCGCGACTCCGCCTTCCTCCAGATGCGCGACCTGGAGATCGTGAACCGGAAACGCGCCGAACAGGGGAAGAACCTCTTTGAACCGCTGTACACGGAAAAGGATGTCGATGAGATTTTGTCCCGGTTTCAGCCGGAACTGTTGAAGCGGCAGGTCGATCTCGGCAACGGCGTCTCGTTCGTTCTGCATAACGCGGGACACATCCTGGGCTCCGCCTCCATCCAGATCGACGCAAGGGACGCCACCGGCCATACCAAGCGGTTGCTCTTCTCCGGCGACCTTGGACAGACGTCGCAGCCGATTCTGCGCGACTTCGACACGCCGGACGGCGCCGACGCGATTTTGATCGAAAGCACCTACGCGGATCGTGAGCATCCTTCCGCCGACGACGTGACGGGGCGTTTGAAGGGGTTTATCGACGACATTCTACAGCTCCGCTCGAAACTGATCATCCCGGCGTTCAGCGTTGGCCGTACCCAGCAGATCCTCTTCTACCTGAACCGCCTGGAAGAGCAGGGGAGGCTTCCGGCGGTGCCGATTTACGTGGACAGCCCGCTCTCCCTGAAGGCGACCAAGGTGTACGAGAAACACCGTGAGTGTTACGATGAAGAGGCTTCCGACATTCTCCGTTCCGGTATCGATCCGATGAAGGTGCCCCGGTTGAAGTTCGTGCAGACGCCGGACGAATCGATGGAGCTGGACCGCAGGGAAGGCCCGATGGTCATCATCGCCGCCTCCGGGATGTGCGAAGGCGGGCGCGTCCTCCATCATCTGCAAACGGTGGTGGAGAGTTCGGAGAACATCATCCTCATTGTCGGTTTCCAGGCGGAAGGGACGCTGGGGCGTTGCATTGTCGAGCGCAACCCGAAAGTGAAAATCCTCGGCGACGAGTTCAAACTCCGCGCCCGCGTCCACACCATCAACGCCCTCTCCGCCCACGCGGACAGGCGCGACTTGATGCGCTGGTTCGATGCGGTGAAGGGAAACGTCAAACAGGTTTTCGCCGTCCACGGCGAGCCGGAAAAGGTCGATGCCATGTGCGAACTCGTTCGGGCGCATGGATGCCCGAACGTCCTCGATCCCGTTGCCGGGCAGAAGGCGAAGATCTGAGCGGCGCCGGTAGCCATCGAGCGTCCTCGGCCGCGTTCGATGGCGGTTACTCTTCGCGGAAATCGTTCGTCTCGGCCACGTAGAGGCTATCGAGGTCTTCGTACACCGTGCGGGTGTAGAGCGACGGCGGCCGCAGAAAGTCGAGCAGGAGGTTTCGCAGATGGGCGTTGTCTTTCGTTTCACACTCCCATACCACCAGCACCTCCCAGCCGGCCTCCCAGAGTAGGCGCAGGTTCTTCGCGTCCCGCTCTTTATTCCGCGCAAACTTCTTGCGCCAGAACGCGCCGTTCGCTTTCGGGATGCGTCCGGCGGTCGAACAGTTGTGTCCGTGCCAGAAGCAGCCGTGTATGAAAATCACCTTTTTTTGTTTGCGGAATACGATGTCCGGCTTGCCGGGCAGCTCTTTCGCGTGGAGGCGGTAACGGAATCCCAACGCAAAGAGCAAGCGACGCACGGTCATTTCGGGGCCGGTGTCCTTGCTCTTGTTGTGCGCCATGCAACGATGGCGCTGTTCCTTTGTCATCGTGTCCATCGGAAGGGGAACCGCGCCTAGATGCGGCGCGGAGTCCGGATGCCGAGCAGATGGAGGCCTTCTTCCAGGACGCGGGCGACCAGCGAGCAGAGACGCAGACGGCTGGCCCGCACGGCGGGTTCGGCCTTCAACACCGGGGAGCGCTGGTAGAAGCTGCTGTACTGTTGCGAAAGCCCGAACAGGTAATCGGCCAGCATACTCGGTTTGAAGTTGTCGGCGGCGCGCTGCACCGTTCCGGGGAATTGCAGCAACGAGAGCGCGAGCTGCTTTTCAATCGGCGAGTCCAAGAGCAGTTTGCCGTTCGCCGCTTCGCCGGACTTGTCGAGAAGCGAGCAGATTCGTGCGTAGGCGTACTGGAGATACGGTCCGGAATTGCCGTCAAGCGCCAAAGCCTTGTCCCAGTTGAAGTCGATGGGCGTGGTCGGGTCGTGGCTGAGGTCGGTGTATTTGATGGCGCCGACGCCGATGTCTTCCGCCAGTTTCCGCTGTTCCTCTTCCGTCATGCCTTCCGGTTTCTGCGACTGGATGATGGCGAGGGAACGCTTTACCGCCTCTTCGAGCAGTTCGTCGAGTTTGATCAGGTTGCCTTCGCGTGTGGAAATCGCTTTCCCTTGGTAGCTCATCAGGCCGAACCAGACGTGTACGAGTTTCGCCGTGCAGCCGAGTTTTTCACAGATGCGGAAGAATTGCTTGAAGTGGAGCTGCTGGCGCTCGTCGGTCACGTAGATGATCCGGTCGGGATTGAACTCCTCCACGCGGCTTTCGACCGTGGCGATGTCGGTCGTCGCGTAGTTGAAACCGCCGTCGCTCTTCTGAATGATGGCGATCGGCAGACCTTCTTCTTCAAACTTGACGATCTGCGCCCCCTGGCTTTCGACGGCCAACCCTTTATCCTGAAGACGTTTGACCACGCCGGCGAGGCGGTCGTTGTAGAAGCTCTCCCCCCGCCAGAGGTCGAAGTGGACATCGAGGCGGTCGTACATGCGTGTGAACTCGCCGATGCTGATGTCGATGAATTTCTTCCAGAGGGCGCGGTCGTCTGCGTCGCCTTGCTGGAGCTTCACCAGCTCGGCGCGGCAGGCATCCTTCCAGGCTTCGTCGGTCTTTGCGCGCCCCGCGCTCGCGACGTATGCCTGTTCCAGGTCGGCGACGGTGAGATTCGCGCGCTGTTCGTCCGTCAGACATTCGCGATAGCCTTTCAAGAGGATGCCGAACTGGGTGCCCCAGTCGCCCAAGTGGTTGTCCGCGAGTACGCGGTAACCGAGTGCGCGGTGGAGGCGGTCAATCGCGTTCCCGATGACGATGGAGCGAATGTGCCCGATGTGCATCTGCTTGGCGGCGTTCGGGCTGGAGTAGTCGATGACGACGGACTTGCCCGCGCCGCTCTGGGGAATCCCGAACAAGGAAGCGGAGGCCAGCTTTTCCAATTGTCCGGCAAGCCACTCCGCGTTGACGGTCAAGTTGATGAAGCCCGGCCCTGCGATCTCCACTTTTGTGAGCATCGCGGGCATTGGCAGCGCATCGACCGCGAGCTGCGCGATCTGGCGGGGCGGCTTGTGAAGTTGTTTCGCGAGTCCCATCGCTTCGTTACACTGGAAATCGCCGAATTTGGCATCCTGCGCCGGTAAGACGCGGGGGACGAATCCTTCCAATTCGCCCGGGAACGCTTTCTGGAACGCTTCCTGCAGCCAGGCGGAAAGTTCACCTTCGCACAAATTGACATGGTCTGACATGGTAAAATCCTTTCAACGCAAATCGAAAGGAAACTTTACCAGAAACCCTGCCGTTTGAAAAGCACCGAATTTTCGCGTGAAAACAATTGTCCGTTTCGGAGGTATCTGATAGGCTGGTTGTCCGTTCTGGAAAGGAAGAAACTTCGATGAAAAAGGTATTGGCCTGTTTGACCGTCTGTTGCGCCGTCGGCGCCGTAGCCGATGACGTGATCGATCCGCGTGTCCGTTCGTATGTCGCCCCCGTCCGCGTGATGTGGGTTTCGCCCCATTCGCCCTCCTCGCAGGTCGAACGGGCCGAGGTGTTGCTTTCGCGTCGCTGGGGGCAGATTCCCGAAGGGCGTTTCCCGCAAGGTTCCGGCTGCCGTCTCGTCAACAACGGGGCGCCGGCCTCCCTGCTGCTCGATTTCGGACGCGAGATTCACGGCGGACTCCAGATCGGGGTGGGCGCGGTGAACGGAAGGGCATCGTCGCCGAAACCCGACCGCGTCCGTGTCCGCATGGGCGAGTCTGTCGCCGAGGCGATGGCGGAACTCGGCGAACGCGGCGCCTGCAACGACCACGCCCTGCGCGATTCGGTGGTGGAACTGCCCCGGTTCGGTTATCGAACGTTCGGCGATTCGGGATTCCGTTTCGTCCGCATCGACCTGCTGGACAAGACGTCGATCACGGTGGAGTTTGTCCGTGCCGTCTCCGTCATGCGCCCGATGAAACGGCTCGGCTCCTTCCGTTGCAGCGACGAACGCCTCAACCGGATCTGGAAGACCGCCGCCGACACGCTCCACCTCTGCTGCCAGGAGTACATCTGGGACGGGATCAAACGCGACCGCCTGGTCTGGCAGGGCGATATGCATCCCGAAATCTGCTCCATCCTCCGCGTTTTCGGGCCGGAAGCCCGCGACGTGGTGCAGGCGTCGCTCGACTACATGCGCGACACGACCCCCTCGGACAAGTGGATGAACACGATGCCCGCCTATACCCTCTGGTGGATCCGCTGCCAGCACGACTGGTGGTTCTTCACCGGGGACGACGCCTATCTGAAGCAACAGCACCGTTATCTTTCGGAGGTGATCGCGAACCTCGACAAATACATCGGCAAAGACAACAAATGCACGTTGAACGGGTTTCTGGATTGGCCGACGCAGCACAATAAGCCGGCGGTCAAAGCCGGAATGCAGGCGCTGATGCTGACCGCTTACCGCAATGCGGCGGAACTGGCGCGCAGGCTGGGCGATACCGCGCTTGCCTCGCGGTGCGACGCCGGCGCGGCCCGGCTCGCCGCCTATCGTCCGAAGTGGGAAAACAGCAAGGCCGCAGCCGCGATGCTTTCCCTCGCCGGACTCGCCGATTCTCAGGAAATGGCGAACCATCTCGCCGACGGCGGCGCGGCCGGCGTCTCGACCTTCTATGGCTACTACATGATGGAGGCGCGCGCCCGTTCGGGCGATGTCCAGGGCGCGATGGATACCATCCGCGACTACTGGGG
The DNA here is from genome assembly GCA_017613085.1 of Kiritimatiellia bacterium. Lineage (GTDB taxonomy): Bacteria > Verrucomicrobiota > Kiritimatiellia > RFP12 > UBA1067 > RGIG8368. The sequence continues at coordinate 5,908 of JAGAEL010000183.1, forward strand.
CGGTATGCTCGACATGGGGGCGACCAGCTTCTGGGAGGATTTCAATATCGCCTGGACGAACAATGCCTTCCGCATCGATCAGTTGCCCGTCGCCGGAAAGAAGGACATTCACGGCGATTACGGGGAGTTCTGCTACAAGGGGTTCCGTCACAGCCTCTGTCACGGATGGTCTTCCGGTCCCGCCGCCTGGATGATCGACCACGTGCTGGGGATCACGCCGCTCACCCCCGGCGGCACGAAGGTGTCGGTCAAACCGTTCCTCGGTTCCCTCGATTGGGCGGAAGGGACCTTCCCCGTCCACGGCGGCGTGTTGAAGGTCTCCTGCCGCAAGGACGGGCAGGGGCGCGTCCAGACTTCGGTCTCCGCCCCTCGCGGGGTGGAGGTTGTGGAGTGACGGGAGAAACGAGACGTCGTTTGTTGTGTTATTTTGCTTTTCTTTTCGACCGAAACGTGGTTAACTAACCGCGTGTTTATCCACGAAGGGAACTTATGAAACGTTTGATGTTGTTTGTCGGTGCACTCGTGTGCGTGTCTACTGTCCTCGCGGCTACGAAGACGGCCCCGAAGCGAAATTCGTCGAAGACGGCCCCGAAAGCGGCGGTCACGAAAGGAACCTCCGCTAAAAAAGCTGCGCCTTCCAAGGCGGGCGCCGTAGCGCAACCTCCGAAGGGGTATATCGGTAAGATTCCTTACATCGGGGCGATTGCCGTCGATGCCGACACCGGCCGCGTCCTCTTTGAGGACAATGCCGACACCCCCGGATATCCCGCCAGCACGTTGAAGCTGATGACGCTCCTGGTCGTCACGGACATGATCGAGGCCGGGAAAGTGCGCACGAACGACATGTGTTCCGTCTCCACCCGTGCGTACAAGACCGGCGGTTCGCAGGTCTACCTCGATCCGAAGGAGAGCTTCCCGCTGGAAGACCTCCTGTATGCCCTGATGATCCAGTCCGCGAACGACGCGGCGGTCGCGATAGCCGAACATTGCGCGGGATCGTGCGAGGAGTTCGTCGCCCTTATGAACAAGCGGGCGGAGGGGCTTGGCATGACGAACACCCGTTTCCAGAGTGTTCACGGGCTGCCCCCGAATGTCAAAGAGGGGCAGCGCCCGGACGTCTCGACGGCGCGCGATATGTCGTACCTCTGCCGTGAACTCTGTCTGCATCCGTCGATCTTCCGCTACACCTCGGCCTCCTACCGCCAGTTCCGCGCGGGGACGAAACACCCGTTCGACATGCGGACGCATAATCCGTTCTTGAAGGACGGGACGCCGGGGTGCGACGGTTTCAAGACCGGCTTCACCGCGACGGCGGGGTGGTCGATCGCCGTCACCGCGAAGCGCGGCGACCGCCGCGTGATTGTCTACGTCCTCGGCGCCGGCCCTTGGTCCGCGCCCGCCGGACGTAAGAACCGCGATGCCAAGGCGCGCGAGATCTTGAATCGTGCGTTCGCGACCGAATAAGGCGTAATCGTGTACCGAACAGGCTTGCTTCTGGCGGCCTTGGCCGCCTTCCGGATGTTTGCGGCAGAGATCCCGATCGGCGATCTCGACATTTCCAAGACGCGGCAGGAGGAGAAGGAACCCGCCCGTGACTTCAACCTTTTCGGCCGCCGTCTCAAGGCGGCGGGAAGGGAGTACGAGGCGGGGATGGCGACCTGTGCGCCCTCCGAACTGTTTGTCCGTTTGAACGGCGCGAAGCGGTTCAAGGCGCTTTGCGCGATGGATGATACGTCGGACGTCCCTTCCGCCCGCGCGATTTTCCAGGTGGTCGGAGACGGCAGGCTTCTTTGGGAAAGCCCTCCGCTTGCGCGTGGCGACAAACCGCTTCCGGTCGATGTCGATACCGCTCCCTGGCGTGAACTTGTATTGCGCGTCCTGCCGGGCGAGGGGGAAAGCAAGGGCTGCTACGCGGATTGGCTGGAGGCGCGGTTTCTGGGCGCCGCGAAAAAGAAGCCGGAGGCGCTTGATGCGAAGCCGTTCCGCTATGTCTGGCTCTCGCGTCTGGATCGGCGTTTCCTGCAGCCTGTCGATGCCGCCGTCGAAGGCCCTTTCCGGATGGCGGGTGAAACATACGCGGAAGGGCTCGGTTTCAAAGGCGACGCCGATCTTTTCCTGATTCGTGCCGACGCGCGCCGGTTCGCGGGCTTGTGCGGCGTGGAGGACGGCGCGTCTGGAACGTTGGCCTTTTCCATTCTCGCGGACGGTAAACAGATCTGGACGAGCGGCCCCATGCGTGCGGGCGACCGCCCGAAACCGTTTGAGGTCTCGTTGGCGGGGCATCCTCTTTTCCAGTTGCGCACACGGGGAGCGTCCGCCTGTCAGGGGAATTGGGCGTTGACCGCGATGGAGACGGTCGGCGATGTGAAACCTGCCTCCACCTATGATCCGCGTCGATTCGATTCGCTTCCCGACTGGGAAAACCCGCTTGTCTACCGTGTCGGGACGGAAGCCCCCGCCGCGACGCTCTGGTCGTTTCCCGGCGCACGGCTCGCCTATCGCGCCGAATCGCGCGAGGATTCGCCTTCGTTCGCTTCGCTCGACGGCGACTGGGCGTTCCGCTGGTCGCCGGACACGAACCGTTCACCGGGGCGTTTCGAACAGCCTTCTTTCGACGTTTCCGGCTGGGATTCGATTCGCGTTCCCGGTTGTATGGAGGTGCAGGGAAAGGGAACGCCGCTTTACGTGGCAGACGGGCGTTATCTCAAGGACGATCCGCCTTTTGTGACGCGCGCCCCCGCGACGAATTACACGATGTTCGCCGAGCGCAATGCCGTCGGCCGGTATCGCCGTACCTTCACCTTGCCGGACGCCTGGCGGGAAGAAGGTGAGGTCTTTCTTCACTTCGACGGTTTCGCGTCTGCGATCGAGGTGTTTGTCAACGGCAACCGCGCTGGATACGCGGAAGACGGCCGTCTCGGCGCGGTGTTTCCGGTTTCCCGTTTTCTCTGTGAAGGGGAAAACACGCTTGCGGTCGCCTGTTACCGGGTTACCGATGCAACGTATCTGGAGGAACAGGACGGATGGCATCTTTCCGGGCTTTTCCGTCCGGTCTACCTGACGCATCGCCCCGCGTTGCGGATTCGCGATCTCTTCATCCATACCGAACCGGAAGAGGCGGGCAGGGTTGAAGGCAACTGGTCGTTGCGCTTTGAAGCGGAACTGAACCAAGATGCCGTGGCGCGTATCGAAGCGGAGTTGCGCCCGTTCTCGTTCAGCGGCGGGCGCGTCGCGCGGGGTGTGGCACAGTCCGTCGGGCGTAACGTCTCGTGTACGCTCTCTGTCCGTTCGCCGCGCCTCTGGTCGGCGGAATCCCCCTCCCTCTATCAGCTCGTGCTGACGCTGCGCGATGCCCAGGGGCGCGTTCTGGAAAGCGTTCCCCAGCGTGTCGGTTTCCGCACCGTCCGGTGTTTGAACGGCCCGCTTCTCGTCAACGGTCAGCCGATTCTCCTGAAGGGGGTCAACCGTCCCGAAATCGACCCCTACGGCGGTTACGCCGTCTCGCTCGAACGGATGCGCGAAGACATCCTTCTGATGAAACGGAACCACATCAACGCCGTGCGGACCGGTTGTTGTCCGAGTGATCCGCGCTGGTATGACCTCTGCGACGAATACGGTCTGTACGTCTTGGACGAGGCGAACTTGGAGGCGCATCTTGAAAATGCCCGTAATCCGTTCGTCGATCCCAGCTACCGGGATGCGGCGATTTTCCGGGATATCGGGTTGCTGGAACGCGATAAAAACCATCCGTCGGTCATCCTTTGGTCGCTCGGCAGCGACAACAGCGTGGATTCGGACTTTTTCGCACAGGCCGGCTTCTGGTTCAAGAACCGTGATCCCGGCCGCCCCGTGCTGAATCAGCGGAACGGTCCGAAAGACGTTTCGGGACGGCTGCCGGTGTCCGTTTCGGAGCTTGTGGCGTACGGGGAACGCCCGAACGTCGTCCGTCCGTTGATTGTGCGCACCTTTACCCGTGCGATGGGGAATTCCTGCGGCCGGCTTTCCGATTATGTGCGGGCGTTCCGCGAATACGCATCGCTCCAGGGCGGATTCATCCGGGACTTCGTCGACCAGGCGTTGGCGAAGCCGATTCCACCCGCCGAGGTGCGCTACGGCGGCGCGACAAATTTCTGGGCGTATGGCGGCGACTTCGGCGATTTCCCGAACAGCGGCAATTTCAATTGCTGCGGACTCGTCCAGCCGGACCGTCGCCCCACGCCGCAACTCGACGAGGTGCGTTACCTCTATCAGGATTTCCGCGTCACTCCGGTCGATGTCACCCACGGGAAGTTCATGGTGGAGAACCTTTCCTATTTCACGAACATGAAAGCGTTCGATTGCACCTGGACGTACGAAGAGAACGGTGAAGTGATCGCGAAGGGAAGATTGGGCCGGCTGGATATTCCGCCGCAGCACAAACGGGAAATCGCGTTGACGATCTCAATGGTGCGCAGGCCGGATTACATCGCCCGCATCAGCACGTGGAACTTCACCTTCGCGGCGTCCCGTAAATCGAAATGCTGGGAGAAAGGCGAAGTCGTCGCCCGCGACCAGGTGGTGGTGCCCGCCGAACCGATCACCGTCCTGAAGGAGGGCGGTGCGGTGGGAAGCCGCCCCTTGGAAGTGAAGGAAGAGGCGGACGCCTTCGTCGCGACGGGAAGTCGTTTCCGCGTCCGCGTGGGACGCAAGAGCGGTTGCATCGAATCGTGGAAATGGGACGACCGTGAACGCTTGATTGCCCCGCTCGCGCCGAATTTCTGGCGTGCGGCGACGGATAACGACCGGGCGGACGGGATGGAGGATCGTTGCGCCGTCTGGCAGAAGGCGATGGTGAATCCGGTGGTCGGGGAAATCGTCGTGCGGAAGGAAGTGGACGGGAACTTCAGTATCCGCGTCCCTCTCCGCTACCCGGATGCCGGCGAGACGACGGTGACGTGTGTGTACATGTTCAACCATGCCGGGCAGATTCGCGTCCTTGCGACCTTGACGCCGAAAGGCGAAAACCTGCCTTCGTTCCCGCGGATCGGGTTCTCGACACAGCTCGCGCCGGAATTGTCCAACGTGAGATGGCTCGGTCGCGGCCCGAAGGAGAATTACGTGGATCGCCGTTCCGGGGCGTTTTCCGGCAAATACGCCTGTTCCGCGCAGGAATTCTTTTTCCCGTATATCCGGCCGCAGGAGACGGGGAACCGGAGCGATGTCTTCTGGGCGGCCTTTACGGACGGAAAGGGCAGGGGAATCCGCGTGACGGGCGAACCCCGGTTGAACTTCTCGGTCTCGCCGTACACGATGGAATCGATCCGGAAGGCCGCGCACCCGTACGAACTGGTTCCAACCGGGAACTGGGTGTTGAACGTGGACTACGGCCAGGCCGGGCTTTCCGGCGAGACGGACGGCGATGTGCGGTCGAACCTGGAATATACGCTTCCCGCGATACGTGACTATCGTTTCGGGTTCATCCTTGAACCGGTTGAACCGTGACGACTTCGGAGAACAGGCTTTGCGAGTGAGGGAGAGGACGGTATGAAAACCTGGACGACAGAAAAATTCAAAGCGGCAAAGGGACGGGAGAAACTCTCGTGTGTGACGGCGTACGATTATACGTTCGCCCGCCTTGCGGACGAGGCGGGGGTGCAGAGTATCCTGGTCGGTGATTCTCTCGGCATGACGATGCTCGGATATTCGTCCACCCTCCCGGTGACGATGGACGACATGGTCTCGCATACGGCGGCGGTCTCTCGCGGCGCGACGGCCAACGCCCTTGTGATGGCGGATATGCCGTTCCTCTCCTACCAGTGTTCGCTGGAAGAAGGACTCCGGAACGCGGGACGTTTGCTCAAAGAGGGCGGCGCGGATGCCGTGAAGCTGGAAGGGTATTACCCCGAATTGACGGCGGCCTGTGTGAAAGCGGGCATCCCGGTTTGTGCGCACCTTGGCCTCACGCCGCAGTCGGTCAATGTTTTCGGCGGGTACAAAGTCCAGGCGAAGACCCGTTCTGCCGTTGAACGTTTGCTCGAAGAGGCGCGCGGTATGGCGGAGGCCGGAGCCTTTACCGTTGTTCTGGAATGTGTCCCGCCCGATGTCGCCCGCATGGTTACGGAGACGGTTCCGATCCCGACCATCGGTATCGGGGCGGGGCCTTGCTGCGACGCACAGGTACTCGTGATGCAGGATATGCTGGGCTTGAATCCCTCCACGCCGAAGTTCGTGAAGCGGTACGCCGAACTCGGCGAGGCGGTGAAGTCCGCCTTCGCCGCCTATGTCAAGGATGTGGCGGACGGTGCCTTCCCCGGTGAGGCGGAATGTTACAAACCCGCCGGCGTCTGATCCCCCTTATCTTTTGAAGCGTTTCGGCTATTCGTCATCCGGTAGTTCGACAGATTCAAACGCGAACGGCTCCTGATTTTTGAGTCCGTCCCCGTGGACACGCAGGTCGGTACTCGAATCTCCGTTTTCATCGGGTTTCTCTTCGCGTTCAATGAAATGAACCTTCCCGCTGAATCCCCGGATGATCGTCACGCAGTTTTTATGTGCCTTTGCCCATTTTAAAAAATAGGGATTGTACTCGAGTATCTGGCGGAGCTTGCATACGCACACTTTACAGGCATCGGCGGAGAACTCGCCGATCTGCTGTGTTTTGTCCACGAAACCGAAATGGCCTCTTTTCGAGCGATAGACCGTGCAATACCAATCACCATAGACGGTGTACCGTTCAATCCCGCCTTTCTCAAAGATCTTGTGTACAAAATCCCACCATTCCTCGTGCGGGATAGGCGGCTCGATCCCCTCCGGCAAATAGCAGGGGTCGGTGATGACGATATCGTCCTTATTGCACAGTAACGTCTTGTCGATTTTCCACCGATGTCTCTTTTTCATACCTCTTCCTTTTCGCGTTCATCGGGTACTCCAATCGATAGGCGTGACGTTCCGGGGGGGCGGCGTGTAGCCGGGAACCATGAGGCGCGTGATGCGCGGCATAATGTCGATCAGACTGGTCGCCCCGTTTTTGATTTCGTCTGCACCGGGGCCGACGGCGATCAGCGGGACTTTGTTGCGGGTGTGGGTCCGGATGCCCATGTCTTCGATGTTGCCGTGGTCGCTCGTCAGGATGACGAGGATGTTCGCGGCTTCGCAGAGCAGGAAAACGCCGCCCAGGAAGGCGTCGAGCGTCTGGAGGGTGGCGACCGCCTGAAGGTAGTTGCAGGAATGTCCGGAAAGATCCGTCTGGAAGTATTCAAAAAGGGTGAAGTCGTTGGCGCGGGCGACCTGCACCAGGTGTTCGGCGGCTTCTTGCGGCGTGATGGTCTGGATGTCGTGCCCCTTGTCGCGGAGGCTGTCGCGGGTGATGTCGTGCGTGACGGCGAGGTTGTACTTGAGGTCTTCCTGCGTGGAGATCACCTCCGGCTGGGTCAGGGCCATGACGGTGGTCACGGATTTGAACCGGCGCCCGCGCAAGTCGTCCACGCTATCGACCATGTAGGCGTCGGCGAAACGGCAGCGCAACCCCTTGCGCGAGAGTTCCATCATGATGTTCCCCTCTTCGATCAACTTGCGCAGCGACGGGCCGGGGAACCCTTCGCAGTGCCGCCCCATGTATTGGGAAGCGTTGACGCCGGTAAACATCGTCGCCTGTCCGGTCGCGCTTTGCGGAAGCCCCGCGACGTCGAGACAGGCATCGATTGCGACCGAATTCCGTTCAATCCGCTCGCAAAGCACCGGACATACCGAAGGTTGTACAGGATTATCGGGGGCGGGCGGGCGTAGCCCAACCCCGTCGATAAACAGGAAAAGCACTTTCATCACAACCATTCTCGCACAGGGCGAGGTGAAACACAAGTCATTTATCCCGAATTTTCAAACGGAAAATTTGATTGTCTCATACCCCTTCCTCTGCTATCGTATGCCTTTTTGAAATGAGGAGGGAAACATGATTCCGGATTTGCAAACCAGCCTGTTGTGCGATGACGTCCGCCAGGAACGCAACGGGAAATTCATCTTGATCGGCACGTTCGACGGTCTTGTCGTGCCGGAACAGAACCCGGTCTACCCGCGTATCTGCCTGATCAACCGCTGGTGCATGGGCGAGGGCGACTTCACCCAGGAGTCCCGCATCGTCGCGCCCGACGGCGTGACGGCGATCTGCAAGGGGAATCCGGTCCCGATCCACTTGACCGGGAATCAGCAGATTGCCACGACGGTGGAGATGTTCATGAACCTCACCTTCCCGCAGTCGGGGACTTATTGGGTGGAAGTCCACCTCGACCAGAAATTGCGGATGAGGTACCCGTTGATCATCCGCAAGGCGCGTCCGCAGCAGCCGCCCCCGCCCCCGCAGGAGTAGCCCTTCACGACATGGGAACCTTACGTCGTTTTCTTCCGGTCGTCCTCCTTTTGGCGTGGGCGGGGAACCTGGCGGCGGGCGAAGTCCCGCCGCGTCTCCGCGAACATCTCGCCTCCATCCGGACGGTGGAGAGCGCGTTTACGCAGGTGAAGCACCTGCGCCTCTTCACACGCGAGGTGGTCTTGACCGGACGGCTCTCGGTTGATACCTCTGCGGAAAAGCTGGAGTGGAAGGTCGAAACCCCCGTCCGCTACACCGTTTCGTTCGAGAGGGCGAAAATGACGCAGTGGGACGAGGCCACCGGGAAGACCGTCCGCTTCGACGCATCCTCCAACCCCGCGTTGAAAGCGGCGCTCGGACAGATGCTTGCCTGGTTCTCCGGACGCTTCAACGAGATGGAGCGGGAATACGGTCTGGAGGTTGAAGAAAAGGCGGATGCCGTCACGGTCGTCTGTGTGCCGAAAGGGGCTGTCGCCGCTTTCCTCCGCCGCGTCGTCGTGACCTTCCCGCCCGATACGGGATACATTCGCTCCGTGCGGCTGGATGAAGTCTCCGGCGACTGGTCGGAAATCCGTTTCGAAAACCCGGATGTCCGGACGGGGAAATGACCGCATGAACGTCTTGTTGCACACCTGTTGCGGCCCTTGCGCCAGCCACTGCGTCTGGGTGTTGAAAACGCTCGGACACAAAGTCACCATGTTCTACTCCAACGCGAACATCTGGCCGCCGGAGGAATTCGCCCGCCGGCGCGAAGGGGTTGAAAAACTGGCGCGTTTGACGAAAACGGAATTGATTGTGGACGAACCGGATAACGCGGCATGGGAAGAGACGGTCGCGAAGGGATTCGAGACCGAACCCGAACGCGGCGCCCGTTGCGCCCGTTGTTTCCGCTTCAACCTTTCGCGGACGCGCGACGCGATGAACACGCTGGACTTCGAGGCATTCACGACATCGTTGACGGTAAGCCCCTACAAGCCGTCCCCGCTGATTCTCGGAATCGGGCGTGAACTGGGGGAGGGCCGGTTTCTAGAGGAAAACTTCAAAAAGAAAAACGGGTATCTCCATTCCCTTGAACTCTCCCGCGAATATGGCCTCTACCGTCAGCAGTATTGCGGATGCCGTTACAGTATTCGATAGGGACGACACAAAGGTTGTTTTCGGTTGTCTCGTTTATGCCCGAATTCGTCAAGGGATATTGGGGCGTATTTAGAATGGAGCCAGCAGAGGGGCTCGGACCCACGACCTCAGGTTTACAAAACCCGTGCTCTACCAACTGAGCTATACTGGCGTGAAAAACGAAAATATGTTAGCATAAAAACGGCGGCGTGAAAAGACTTTTCTTCATTTAATTTGGTACTTGACTTGCGGGGGGGGGACACTATAATGCATGGCGTTTATTCACTCACGAGGAGTACGTCACCATGAAGAATCCTGTCTTGTCCGTCAAGTTTGCTGGATGGATTTTTGCGGCAACCATTTTCGCTTGCATCGGCAATGCGCTGGCGGACTGCTATAAGTACGACACAAAAAACGGAACCGTCAATCTTGGAGAGTTGACGCAGATAGACTCCAGGGACAGGTTTATCATCTACCAAGGTACGGTGAACCTCAACGAGGGTGCATACATCAAAGCCGGAGGCAACGCCAGCGGCAACTGCAACTTTGTCGGGGTTGACAGGACCAGCGTGGGCAGTGCGTTGAACATCAACGGCGGCACGTTCTGGTGTGCCACGTCCAACGGGTCGGGCTATCTCGGCGTCGGCAACAACGACAGAAGTGCCACCTCCTACCTAACTCTTAACAGCGGTCTCCTGAGGATCGATACGCAGTTACGCAGCGCCGTGATGTGGGACGACTCCGCCGGCGCGACAAGTTCCGGCACAATCACCATCAACGGTGGCGAGGCCATTGTCAAGCAGCTCGTCATCGGCGCAAAGGCCCAGAAGGCAAGTTGCGGCACTTCCACGGTTGTCCTCA
>JAGAEL010000184.1 GCA_017613085.1 Kiritimatiellia bacterium
CCGGCAGCGTGGCGTTCGTCCCCTCCGTGGCGGGCCTCATTCTGGCCGGCGAAGTCGTGCGGCGATTGGCGGGCGAGGCGAAGTAAAAAACGACGGGCGCTGTCGCGCCCGGACGGTTGTCACGTGTCGATGACCGTCGATTACATTCGTTGCGTCTCGAATGCCGGGACGGGCGGACCGCCCTGTTCTACCGGGACGCGACGGGGTGCGTTCCGCCCGCCACGACGAAATGCCTGACGGTTACGTGCGTGTGCATGGATTTGCGCAGCCATTCCGCCAAACATTCGGCGCAATACACGCTCCGGTGCCGTCCGCCCATACAACCGAAGAAGAACCGCACATCCGGGTTCCCTTTGACCGCGTATGCCTTGACGGCAAAGGTCGCCAGCGCCTTCACAGGACGCAGGAACGCCTCGATTTCATCGGCGTGTTGCGCAAAGAACGCCCGCACGTCGGCGTCTAACCCCGTCTTATCGCGCAACCGTTCCACGCGGGCGGGATTCGGGAGCATCCTACAGTCGAACACAAAACCATCCAGCGGGACGGAGGGCGGATTTCGGAACGAAAAAGACAGAACCGTTACCATGTCATCCCTGCCGTTTCTCAGGGGGAGGGGCAACGTCCGCGTTGCCCGGAGGGGGACAAACCAAAAAAGAAAGGACGAGGCGGTAAACCGTCCGTCCTTTCTTCAATGCCAAGTCAAACAAAGCATTACCAGCGGGTTTCGCGGCGTCCGCCCGAACCACCGCCGTAACCGCCGCCACGTCCGCCGCCGAAGCCGCCGCGTCCGCCACCGCCGCCGCGCTCGCCGCGCGGTTTCGGCTGGGACTCGTTCACGCGGATCGTACGGCCGTCAAGCTCCTGGCCGTTCAACGCATTGATGGCGGCCTCAGCCTGTGTGCGATCGGGCATCTCGACAAAACCGAACCCCTTAGAGCGTCCGCTCATGCGGTCGGTGACAACTCGCGCGGAAGTCACTTCGCCGAAAGCGGCGAAAGCGGCCTTCAGACCGTCGTCTGTCGTCGAGTAGGCAAGATTGCCAACATAGATGTCCATTTATGAATCCTTTTCAACTTCACGCTTGCCATGCGGTTCTCGCCTGGGCGAAAGGGGGGAATCATGGCCGTCCCTTCTTCCGTAGGCACCTTGCCTAAGCCCTGCAGACGACCCTGTGCCGCCCTCAGTAACCCCGTTCCAGCCCTCGAAAGTTCCGTAACCCCCGAAAGCTTTACGATTATCTTACGCTTCTTTTCCACCCGTGTCAAGCGAATGGAAAGATTTTTTTGTAAAAAAGTTTTCCGAGGTCTTTCCAGAAATAGATAAACCCCTGTTTTACAGGGGTTTAGGGTGGTGGCAGGGATCGGGATCGAACCGATGACACACGGATTTTCAGTCCGTTGCTCTACCAACTGAGCTACCCCGCCGAAAGATGGTTCGTTTGTAAAAACGGGTTCTACTCTACCGAAACTCCCCCCGGTTGTCAACACTAAACCCGAAAAATTTTCAAGACTTCAAGACTTGTCCCGAATGGTGGTTGCATGACCGGGGTATGGTGTGATACAATCACCGGCAACGTTTCCACGAAAAACCATGACAACGAAGAAAGTCCAGAAAGAAAGAAAAGACGCGATCCCACGTGTCGTATCGGGCGGAACGCGCATCGGCGTGTCCCCCGCTGGTCGCGTTGTCCTTGTCGGGACTTATAAGGGCAGCCAGCTCACCAAGTGGCGCGGGTGGTACAACTACCCGATTTCTGACGCGGACAAGATAGGCGCGGACGATGCGGCGGGGATAACGGAACTCTGGCTCTTCAAAGGCACGAGGGAACAGAAGAACTACAGGGCGTCATTTGTCGGCGTCAAGACGCGCGACGAATTGATCCGCGACTACGGCTATCCCGCCGGGGGCAGGGCGCACGGCGACAAGTATCTTCTCTTCAAGACCGAATACATATACCCCTCCGAGGCAGACCCTCCCGAAGACGCGGGGAGCGTCATCATCCGCACGGCGGACTTCGCCAAGCGTTCACCCAGGATCGCGAAGCAGTTGAAGGCGTACCTCGAATCGCCCGACCGCCGCGATCCAGACCTCGCAAAGCGGCTTCCGTCCATCATTACCCGCCTTCGCCCCGAACGGTTGCGTGTGTGTGAAGCAGCGGTGCAGTTGGACTTCATCTCTGTTCTTGACGATGTGGCAGAAAGGACAAAATGCTTTAGGGAACGGGGAATTGACACAAGAGCGATTAGATTTATTGACCTATTTGCGGGCATAGGCGGAATACGAAAGGGGTTTGAGCAGGCATGCGAAGCGGCAGGATACAAACCGCTGTGTGTGTTTACTTCAGAAATAAAACCCCACGCAATAGAGGTACTCCGCCAAAACCATCCCGAAGATTACATTCACGGGGATATAACGACGATTGACGCGAAAGACATACCTGATTTTGATATTCTTCTTGGTGGTTTCCCGTGTCAGGCGTTTTCGGCTGCCGGCAAACGCCATGGTTTCGAGGACACCCGGGGAACACTCTTCTTTGACGTGGCGAGAATCATAAAAGAAAAGCAACCTTTTGGTTTCGTGCTTGAAAATGTCGAAGGGTTGGTCAATCACGATAGACGGGATAAAAACGCTCCTTTCGGAAATACGCTCAAGGTGATTCTCGACACCTTGTCTGAATTAGGATATTTGGCAAATTGGCGCGTCATGAATGCCAAGGATTTTGGTGTCCCTCAAGAGCGGAAACGCATTTATATCATCGGTACGAAAAAGGCTCGACCTAATTTGGAATCATTTGAGATTCGCCATACGACGGTTGGCGACATCCTTGAAAAAGGTCTTGAAACGGGGACAAGCAACTTCATCGACAAATTGCTTTCTCATTATTCAATCGACGAATTACTTGGGAAATCCATTAAAGACAAAAGAGGCGGGAAGAACAATATCCACAGTTGGGATATAGAATTAAAAGGACCGGTTTCTGAACAGCAAAAGCTCTTGCTCAACCGTATGCTTAAAGAAAGGCGCAAGCATCAATGGGCCGAAATCTATGGTATTGATTGGATGGATGGGATGCCCTTGACGCTCGATATGATCCGATCATTCTATGACGTGCCAAACTTGGAAGAGATGCTTGAGGATCTTGCGCTCAAGAAGTATGTTGTCAAGGAACATCCCAAAAAGAGGGTTAAAGTCGGCAATGTTTTTGAAAGAGTAGAAGACTTGTCCTTGCCAATGGGTTATAACATTGTTGCGGGGAAAATGTCATTTGAAGTAAGCAAGATTCTATCACCGGCCGAACAGGCTCCCACGCTCGTTGCAATGGATATGCAACATTTGTATGTCGCGGATGGTAAAGGCATACGCAAACTTTCTCTGCGCGAAGGACTGAATCTATTTGGATATCCGGCAGATTTCAAGTTTGATGTACCGCAGGATCTCGGATATGATTTACTTGGAAACACTGTTGTAGTGCCTGTGATTCGACAAGTCGCTTCACGAGTACTGGACATCTACAAGGAGAACAGAAAATGAAGAAGACGATTACCGCAAAGAGTGTTTATGATACGTTGATTGACGAGGACAAGATTCTCACCCTTAAGGGAAGAATACAGTTCCATCTTGGAGACGTAGACATCATTGTCAAGCAGAAAGATGTTGTGGGCAACATCATCCAGGAGTGGTTGCAAGGTTGGCTGGATAAACGTGGCTATGCGTATAGAACCAATCCTAACACGCAAATGCCGCCCGACTTCTTTCTCGATTCCCGGAAGGATGATCGGAATTTATTGGAAGTCAAGGCATTTAACCGCGAGGCGACGCCTGCTTTTGATATAGCCGACTTCAGGATGTATGCGGAAGAGATCGTCGAAAAACCGTGGATGCTTGATGTCGACTACCTCATTTTCGGTTACCACATGGAAGATGACGGCATTGTTACTGTCAAAGATTTATGGTTGAAGAAGGTGTGGCAGATTACACGGCGTATGGAGAAATGGCCTCTGAATCTTCAGATTAAGTCGAATGTCATACACAAGATCCGCCCGGGCGTTTGGTATGGTAAGCCGACACAATTTAGGATGTTCGACAGTCTTGAGTCATTCGTCTCCGCCGTGGACTATACAGTATGGCAAAATCCCAAGACGCGGGAGACTTCCGGGACTTGGCTAGTCGATTTCCAAAATGCGTATGCCAGGCATTATGGTCGCAAAATTACAATCCCTCGCTGGACAGAAATCGCCGACAAATATCTTCTGAAATGACCCCTAACCACAGCTGTGCAAGCCGGCGCCGTGTAGAGACAACCGAAGACAACCTTTGTGTTGTCCCTTGTTGTCCTCGTTGTCGTTTTTGTCTCACGCGGAGGAAAGACCGGGAGGGTCGCGCTTCGTCGCGACCGCACCGGGAGGGGCGCGCCCCGTCGCGACCGCACCGAGAGGGCGCGTGTCCCCACGCGCTGCATGAGAACGGACGCGGCAAAGCGCGTCCGTCCCCCCGTCTCGCCTGTTTTCCGTGGTTGCGTGTTTACGCGATCCGCGGATGCGCCCGAAAGAAAGCCGAAAGTTAGCCTATACTTTACCCCGGAATTCCGCTACACTATCGGGCGTTCCGTGACGGTTTCAAAGGACGGGTCGCGGATGAGGTTCTGAAAGGAGTAGGTTTTCGTATGGGCGGGTTCTTTGGTACGGTTTCCAAAATCGACTGTGTTCCGGATCTTTATTTCGGGACGGACTACCACTCGCATCTGGGTACGATGCGCGGCGGTATGGCGGTCTTGAACGAGAACGGTTTCCAGCGGGCGATCCACGACATCTCCAACGCGCAGTTCCGTTCGAAGTTCGCGAACGACTTCCGCGTCTTCCAGGGGCGTTCCGGAATCGGCGTGATCAGCGACAACGAGGATCAGCCGCTTATTATCGCCTCCCGCCTCGGCGTCTACGCGATCGCGACCGTGGGCGTCGTCGGCAACCTTGCCGACCTTGTGCAGGAGATGTACCGCGAACACTCGTCGCAGTTTTCCGAGATGAGCCGGGGCGGCATCAACCCGACGGAACTGGTCGCCACGCTCATCGATTCGCAGGGCTCCTTCGTCGAAGGCGTGAAATATGCCCAGGAGAAGATCGAAGGTTCCTGCTCCATCCTCATCCTGACGAAGGACGGGACGTTCTACGCCGCGCGCGACCGCTACGGGCGGACGCCGGTGATCGTGGGCCAGAAGGAGGACGCGGTCGCCGTCGCGCAGGAGTCCTGCTGTTTCGCGAACCTGGGGTACAACCTCCTCCGCGAACTCGGTCCCGGCGAGATGGTGAAATGTACGCCGGAGGGGGTCGAACAGGTGCTGCCGCCCCGCGACGAAATGGCGATCTGTTCGTTCCTCTGGGTCTATTTCGGCTATCCGGCCTCTTCCTACGAGGGGCGCAACGTGGAGATGGCGCGTTACCGCTGCGGCGGCGCGCTCGCCCGCCGCACCCCGACGGAGGCGGACGCCGTCGGCGGCGTCCCGGATTCCGGCGTCGCCCACGCGCTCGGCTACGCCAGCGAGGCGGGCATCCGCTACTCGCGCCCCTTCGTGAAGTACACGCCGACGTGGCCGCGCAGCTTCATGCCGCCGAACCAGAAGGAGCGCGACTTGATCGCGCAGATGAAGCTCATCCCGATTCCCGGCTTGATCAAGGGCAAGCGGCTCATCTTCTGCGACGACTCGATCGTTCGCGGCACCCAGCTGCGCAACCAGGTCCGCCGCCTCTACGACGACGGCGCGAAGGAAATCCACATGCGCATCGCCTGCCCGCCGCTCTTCTTCCAGTGCAAGTTCCTGAACTTCTCGCGCTCGAACAGCGTCATGGACCTCATCACGCGACGCATCATTAAGGAGATCGACGGCGAAGACGCGGACATCGAAAAGTACCTCGACCCGGACGGCGAGCCGTACAAGGCGCTCGTCGCCCGGATCCAGCAGCGGCTGGGGATTTCCTCGCTCGCCTACCAGCGCCTCGACGACCTCGTGGCGGCGATCGGGCTTCCGAAGGAAAAGCTCTGCACGTATTGCTGGGACGGAAAGGACGTCTCCCAGAAGAAATGCCCCGGCGGATGCCCCGGCTGCACCCCTTCACCCACTAACCACTAGTCACTAAACCACCAGTCACTTCCAAGGAGTACCACACCATGCCAACCGACACGCACATCTGGAATTTCTTCAAAGCCGGCGGAGCCGTACAGGTCGACTTCAAGAGCGGCGCGGATATCGCAAACCTCGACAAACTGGACCAGAAGCTCTGGACCGCCCTCAGCTGTCCCGCGACGGGACTCCGTTTCGACGCGGGCACCCTTTCCGCGCTCGACACCGACAAGGACGGCCGCATCCGCGCACCGGAAGTGCTGGCCGCCGTCGCCTGGCTGAAAGCCCGCCTCGTCTCGCTTGATTCCATCCTCGCGGCATCCAACACGCTTCCGCTCTCCTCCTTCAACACCGCCACGGAGGAGGGCAAGGCGCTCCTGACCGCCGTCAAGGAGGTTCTGAAGAGCCTCGGCAAGGCAGACGCGCAGGAAATCTCGCTGGCGGACGCGATAGACGCGGAAAACGCCTTCTCCGCCACCGCGTTCAACGGGGACGGCATCGTCCCGCCGGAGAGCGTCGCGCAGGACGCCGCGCTTTCCGCGACGCTTGCCGACATCCTTGCCGCGACCGGCCCCGTGACGGACGCCGGCGGGAAGGAAGGCGTGGATCAGGCGCACGCGGACGCCTTCTTCGCCGCCGTCGCCGCCCGCCTCGCCTGGCTTGAATCCGCGAAACAAGACGCCGCCGTGCTTCCGCTCGGCGACGGGACGGCAAAGGCCGCCGCCGCCGCCGCGAAGGTCGCCGCGAAGGTGGACGACTACTTCACGCGCTGCGAGCTCGCCGCGTTCGATTCCCGTTACGAAGAAAAGTTGAACGGAAAAGAATCCGACCTCGACAAACTCTCCGACCTGCTGCTTGCCAGCGGAACCGCCGAACTCGAAACGCTGCCGATCGCGAAGGTCGCCGCCAACCGCCCGCTTCCGCTCGATTCCGATCTGAACCCCTACTGGATCGCCGCCGTCGCCGCCTTGAAGGCGGATGCCGTCGTGCCGCTGCTGGGCGACCGCGCCACGCTGACGCGCGCCGACTGGGCGGCGCTGAAGGCGAAGCTCGCGCCGTTCGCCGCATGGCAGGGATCGGAAGCCGGGAAGGAAGCCGCAGCGCTCTCCGCCGAACGCCTCGCCGAACTCGCCAAGCCGGAGGCGAAGAAGGCGGTTGACGCCGCGATCGCGAAAGATCTTGAAACTGCCCCGCAGCGCGCGTTGCTGCAGGATGTGGACAAAGTCCTCCGCCTGAACGCGAACCTCCTGACGCTGTTGAAGAACTACGTGAACATGGGGCAGCTCTACAACCCGGAACTTTCGCCTATCTTCCGCGTCGGCAGCCTCTACATCGACGCGCGCGTCTGCAACCTCTGCTTCGAGGTGGCGGACGTCGGCGCGTTCGCCCCGCTGGCGGAGGCGAGCAAGTGCCACCTTGCCTACTGCACGCTCAAGCGTCCCGGGACGGGCGCCACCCGCACCATCTGCGCGGCTGTCACCGCCGGGTTCGCCCAGACGCTCTGGGTCGGTCGCAACGGCGTGTTCTACGATCTGGACGGGCAGGACTGGGAGGCGGTCATCACCAAAATCGACGAACACGCGATCAGCCTGAAGGAGGCGTTCTGGGCGCCTTGGCAGAAAATCGCGAAGATGATCTCCGAGCAGATCAACAAGCTGCTGAACGCGCGGAACGAGGCGGTTCTCGCGAAGAGCACCACGAACATCGCGGCGGCCTCCGATGTGGCGACCGGCGCGACGCCGCCGAAGAAGATGGACGGTGCGGCGCTGGCCTCTTCCGTCGCGGCGATCGGCATCGCCGTCGGCTTGTTGGGTTCCGCCGTGGGCGGGCTGGTCTCGACGGTCTCGAAGATCGCGATCTGGAAGAGCTGCCTGGGCGTCCTCGCGGTGATCCTCGTCGTTTCGCTGCCTTCCGTGCTGATCACCTGGTTCAAGCTGCGCGGGCGCGACCTCGCGCCGATCCTGAACGCGGGCGGGTGGGCGATCAACCGCCGCCTCGGCTTCTCGCTGAAGCTGGGCCGCCTCTGGACGAAAGAGGCGAAGCTTCCGCCGAAGTCGAAGCTGACCTTGACCGACCCCTTCGCGGACAAGCACACCGGGCGCAACGTGGCGATCATCCTCTTGATCCTCGCGGCGGTCGGCGGCGGGCTCTTCTACCGGTACCGCCAGCAGAAGTGGCCGTTCGGCGCGTGCCGTTCCTGTTGCGCGGAACCGCAGCAGGAACAGCCGGCGCAGCCGGAAGCCCCCGCGCCCCCCGCTGCGCCGGCGGCGCCGGCAGGGAACTAACATCGTAACGGAGAAGGAGACATGACGCTGGCAGAAGTCAACCGTCTCACCAAGCGTTTCGGCGCCCCCGGACGGATCGGTTTCCGGATGGACGGACGCGGTCTTCCCGTGGCTGTCCTCGCCTGCAAGTTCGGATATGCCGAGGTCTCGCTGTACGGGGCGCGGGTGTTGACCTACAAGCCGACGGGACACGCCCCAGTGTTGTTCCTCGGCAAGGACGCCGCACCGGTTTCCCCTTCTGCCGCCCCTACCCTCCCGCCCGGAGGCATCGCGCCCTGCTGGCCCTGGTTCGGCCCGGCGGCGGAGGGATCCGGCGGCATCGAGCACGGGTTCGCCCGGCGGGAGGAATGGAGCGTCGTCTCCACGTCGTACTCCGACGACGTGACGGAGCTTTCGCTCGGTCTCGTCGATTCCCCTGAGACAAAGGCGTTTTTCCCGTATTCGTTCGCCCTGATGCTCCACGTCACGCTGGGCATGAGCTTTAAGGTGGAGTTGACCGCGCGCAACGCGGGAATCGCGCCGATGACGTTGACGGAGGGTTTGCTCCCCTGTTTCCGCGTCATGCGGATCGAGGAGGTGCGGCTCGAAGAGGTGGACGGCGCGGCGGTCGAAAACCGGCTCACCGGGGAGAAGTCCCGTCAGGAAGGCGGCCTCGTCGTCGAAAAGGAACACGACGCGCTTTACTTTCCGCGCCGTGCTTACGTCTGCCTCGTTGACCAGACGCTGCGCCGGAAGATCGACCTTCTCTTCACCGGCGCGAAGAGCGTCGCCGTCTGGAATCCGGGCGAGGGTGCGTCCGGCGGGTTCGCCGAGGGCGAGAACAGGCAGATGCTGTGCGTCGGGCCGGTCAATGCCCCCGGCCATCCCGTCAAGCTGAAACCAGGAGAAAAGCACACGCTGGGCATGACCGTCCAGTCCAAGCTGCTGTGACATGAACGCCCCTCTCGAAAATTTCCGGATCGTCCTCGTCGGCACCCTTTACAGCGGCAACATCGGATCGGTTTGCCGCGCCATGGCGAACATGGGCTTGCGCGACCTCGCGCTGGTCGCGCCGCGCATCTGCGACGACGGGACCGAAGCCGGACGGATGGCGGTTCACGCGACGGATATTCTCGAAACGAAGCGGACATTTGCGACGCTGGAAGAAGCCGTCGCCGACTGCGCGTGGGTCGTCGGCACCACCGCGCGCGAAGGGCTTTACCGCGCCCACGTGCAGGAACCGCGCAAGCTCATGCCGGAACTCCTGCGCCGTGCGGCGGACGGCAAGGTCGCGCTGGTCTTCGGGCGCGAAGACAAGGGGTTGACGAACGACGAGATCGCGCAGTGCAACCAGCTTATCCGCATCCCGGTCTGCCCGGGGTACACGTCGATCAACCTTTCCCAGGCGGTGCTGATCTGCGCCTACGAACTCTACTGTGCGACGGGCGACTACGTGCCGCCCGTCGAAAAGTCGCTCCCCGCGACGGCGGGCGTGAAGCGTCGGCTGTTCGAGAAGTGGCGGGAGATGCTGCTCAAAATCGGCTTCATGAAAGAGGACAAGGCGGACCACATGATGCAGGGCATCCAGCGGATTTTCTCGCGGGGCGTCTACACGGAGGACGACGTGGCGATTATGATGGGTGTGGCGCGGCAGTCCGCCTGGTTTTCCGACCACCGCGACAAATGGGAAGAAAAGGAGTGAACCATGGGATTCTTTAAAGCGTATGATATGCGTGGCGTCTTCGGCAAGGACTTCACGCTCGACACCGTCTACCGCGTGGGCCGTTGGCTGCCTTCCCTGCTCCGCGCCCGGCGGTTCCTGATCGGGCGGGATATGCGCCTCACCTCTCCCGCGATCCGCAACGTACTCTGCGACGGTCTAACCGACGCGGGGGCGGACGTGGATGACATGGGGCTGTCCTCCACGCCGATGGTCTATTATTTCACCGAGACGAAACACTACGACGCCTCCGTGCAGATTACCGCCTCGCACAATCCGCCGGACAACAACGGCATGAAAGTCTCGATGCGCCACGCGCTTCCCATGGGCGCGG
Source organism: Kiritimatiellia bacterium (assembly GCA_017613085.1). GTDB lineage: Bacteria > Verrucomicrobiota > Kiritimatiellia > RFP12 > UBA1067 > RGIG8368. Next base: position 10,434 of record JAGAEL010000184.1, read on the forward strand.
ACTCCGGCATGAAGGAACTGGAAAGCCGCGTCCTCGGCGGCCTGCTGCTGGAGCCCGCTCCGCGTAAAGGCGTCGTGCGGTCCGTGGCCTACCTCCCCGAATTCCTCGACTACCTGCGGGGGCAAGGCGCCGCCTTCGGCAACCTCTCCTTCGCGGTGGACTGTTCCGACGGCGTGGCGGGATTGTTCGCGCATGAACTCTTCGGCGCGAACGCCGTCTACTTGAACGACACGCCGGACGGCCGTTTCCCGCATCATTCGCCGAACCCGCTCGATCCCGCCAGCCGTGTGCAGCTGGCCGAAACCGTGCGGAAACGCAAGCTCGACTGCGGCGTGATCTTCGACGGCGACGCCGACCGCGTGATGTTCGTGGACGAACACGGCGACTTCATCCAGCCCGACTACCTGATCCCCGTCATCGCCCGCCGCTTTCTCGCGGCGGAACCCGGCGCGGCGGTCATCCACGACATCCGCACCTCGCGCGGCGTGATCGAGGCGCTCGCCAGAGACGGCGCGAAACCGGTGATCGGGCGCGTCGGACACGCCTTCGCGAAAGTCCTCCTGCGCAAGTCGAAAGCCGTCTGCGGCGGTGAACTGGCGGGACACTACTACTTCCGCGACTTCTGTTTCTGCGACTCGGGCGAACTCGCCGCGCTGACGGTGCTTTCCGCCGTCGCCGCCGCGAAAAAACGCCGCGTGCCGTTTAGCCGGCTGGTGAAACCGATCGCGAAATACGCCACGACCGGCGAGTGCAACTTCACGATCGAGAGCAAAGACGAAGCCCTCGCCGCCGCCGTCGCCGCCGTGAAAGAAGCCTACGGAAAACCGCTTTCCAGCATCACCATCGACGGTGTGCGCCTGGAGTATCCGCACGGCTGGCTCAACATCCGCAAGTCGAACACCGAACCCTACCTCCGCCTCCTGGTCGAAGCCGACACGGCGAAACGCCGTGACAAACTTTACCAGACCATCGTCAACGCCTTCACGCCGTTCCTCGCCAAACCATGCTAGACGTTCAACACATCGCCTTTTCCTTCGGCCGGAAACACGTCCTTGGCGACGTGACGTTCTCCGTCGCCACCGGCGAGATCGTCGGGGTGCTGGGCGCGAACGGCACGGGCAAGACGACGCTCCTGAAAGTGCTGGCGACCTGTCTGATGCAAGATGCGGGGACGATCTCGCTGGACGACATCGATTCGCTCGCGACCCCGCTCCGTTACCGGAAGCGGATCGGCTACCTGCCGGAAACCTCGCCGCTCTATCCGGAAATGGAGGTTGGGGAATACCTGACCTACCGCGCCGCCTTGAAAGGCGAACGCTTCCTCCGCATCAAACGCCGCGTGAAAGAAGTGCTGAATCTCTGCGGGCTGAATCCGGTGGCGCGTTCCCGCGTTAAAAACCTTTCGCTCGGCTACCGCAAGCGTGTCGGGCTGGCGGACGTGTTGCTGCGGCGTCCCACGCTGATGCTGCTCGACGACCTCCTGCCGGGGCTGGATGCCGCGCACCGGAAAAAGACGGCGGAAATCCTGGCGACATCGGCGCCGCGATCCGCCATCCTCCTAACCGGGCACGAATTACATGAACTCGCCGCGATCTGCACACGGTTCGTGTTGCTGGAAAACGGAACGATCACGCAATCCCTCTCGGTCGCCTCCCTTCCCCGCCCCGCATTGGAAGCGATGCTCGAAACCTGGCTCTCGCGCGCCTAAGTTGCAACCGTGCGATTGCGGGGAATGTGATGGCTTGGATACAAGGTGGACGTAAGCGCGGACAGGATGTTCGCGTTGTCAAAAGTTTCAACGAAGGACGTGGCAGAATGCGAAAAATGGGCAGGAAGTTTGTTGGATGGCTCTGGTGCGCGGCGGCGATGTCGGCCATCGTGTGCATGGGGGCCGGACAGGACGACGCATGGATGGCGGCCATACGCAGGGATCATCCGCGTATGTTCTTCAACGCGGAGACGTGGCCGAAGGTAAAGGCTTGCGCCGAAGGCCCCGCCAGTGAGGCGCGCGCCGCCCTGCTGAAGCGTTGCGACAAGTATCCCGACCATCCGGTGTGTTCGGACTACGGCCCTGTCGTGTTCCGCGAGGTGAAGACGGCGGGCGGTACGCACAAGACCACGGCGGCCACGCCGATCAAGAGCGTGAAGGAGTGGGGATCCCAGGCGGCGGAGTGCGCGCTCGCGTGGCGTTTCACGGGCGAGCGCAAGTACTTCGACAAGGCGCGGCGGATGCTGGAGTCCAGCGTGGCCGCGTACCATGCCGCGTACGCCAACCGGCGCGCCGTCAACTGGTACTCCACCTCGCGCATCCTCGCGCTGTGCGCCTACGACTGGATTTGGGAGGGGCTGTCCTCCGACGAGCGCAAGGCGATCATCGTTCCGCTCGTGCAGCACGTCGAGGACATCCAGCCGGGCAAGGGCAAGCCCGCGATCATCCGCCGCGACACGGGCGGTATTGCGAGCGGATTCTACGGCGTGCCGAGCCTCCTCTGGTATTCCGGCCTCGCGGCGTTCGGCGACGGGTTCTGCGACGGACTCGCCAAGTCGCAGTTGCGGCGCGGACACGACCTCTGCCTCAAGTTGCTGAAGTTCCGCAACGACGGCGCGGGCGACGACGGCGCGCTCAGTTCCGCCGTGCCCGGATACGCCATGGGCGCCTACCCCTGGGCGCACTTCAACTTCTTCCACACGTGGCTCTCCGCCACGGGCGAGAACCTTGCGCCCAAGTATCCCGGCCTCGCGCTCTTCCCCAACTGGATCTACTGGACGTGGGTGCAGAATGCGTCCAATCCCTCGATGCCGCTCTATTGCGGATTCGGCGACGACCCGCATTCGCAGAACACCCTTCACATAGGCTACTTGTATGAGCATACGACGCAGTACACCCGCTTCTTCCGCGAATCGAATCCCGCCGCCGCCCGCCTCGCCGCCTCGCTGCGCGACCGCGCTCCCGAAAAGTCCCTTGCGAAAGTCTGGCCCATGTACCCATTCCTCTTCGGCGGGGACGACGACGGCGTGAAGCCTTATTCGGACGCCGAACTCGAAAACCTGCCGCTCCACGCGCGCCACTTCGAAGGGCTCGGACAGTTCATCATGCGCTCTGGCTGGAAACCCGACTCCACCTACTGCACCTTCACCGCCGGCGCGACCCTCCGCCAGCACAAACATCACGACGAGAACAACTTCACCATCTACAAGCACGACTTCCTCGCCATCGACTCCGGCACGCGCGGCGTGGAGACCGACTGGAACCTGCGCTACTACTACTCGCAGACCATCGCGCACAACTGCATTCTCCTCCGTCGCCCGCAGGAACCCATCCCGTCCTACTGGGGCCCCGTCTACAACGGGCCAGAAGGAAAGTTTAACGACGGCGGTATGTACCGAGGCAGCGCGAAAGTACTCGCTTTCGAGACAAACGACACGTTCACCTACATCGCCTCGGACGCCACATCCCTTTACGGAAGCAAATGCACCGAGGCCGTCCGGCAGTTCGTCTATCTCCCGCCCGACACGTTCATCGTCTATGACCGCGCCGGCACCGATCGCGCAAGCGACGGCAAGGCGTGGCTGCTCCACTTCGTGAACGAGCCACGCAGGAACGGCAGACTCACCGTCGCCGATTGCGGCAAGGGGCGTCTCTTCTGCGAGACGATTCTGCCCGAAGACGCGAAGCTGGAGAAGATCGGCGGCCCCGGCAAGGAATTCTGGTCGAACGGCAGAAACTGGGAGCCGGACGAGGCGTTCCTTGCGTCCGCTGCGCGCAGCGCGGAGCGGACGGGGCGCGGCCCCTATTTCGGCGCGTGGCGGCTTGAAGTCGCGCCCGGCGCACCGCGCACGGACGACCGCTTCCTGCACGTCCTCACGGCGGCGGACACTTCCGTTTCGTCCGCCCCGCAGACGCGGAAGATCGTCAAGGACGGCATGGACGGCGTGATCGTCACACTACCACCCCGCATCGAAGCCACCGTTCTTTTCAACCGCGAGGGATCGGTCGGCGGAATGATCGCCATCGGCAAGGACGCGCCTTTGCGTCCATTCACTACAACCATCCAGCCCCAGAGCGGCCTTGCGCCGTTGCAAGAAACACAAGATAAGTGAAGTACGGGCGCATCCGCGAAAATAAAAACCACAAATTGACACAAATCCGCACAAATCCATGTGTTTTTAACCACAACTACACGTTCTGCACGTTCTGCACGGCTAATCCTTTCGTTTCGGGAGGGGCGCGCTTCGTCGCGACCGATCCAACGATTTGTGGCAATTTGTGTTTGATTTGTGGTTCATGTCCACGTGAGAATGGACGCGACGGGGCGCGTCCCCCCACCACCTTGCGTCGGGGATTGACACGGCGGACTGAAAGGCAGTATACTCTTATTCGTCTTACATGAAATAAGGAAAACCCATGGCAGAAAGACTGTTGAAGAAAAAGCAGCGCAAAATCGCGCCAAGCAGGGCGCGTTCACCGAGCGCGCCACACCCCGCCGCCGTCCTTGTCGGCACGTACAAAAAGGGGCAACTCGCCTGGATCAAGCGCCACGGCATCTACAACTATCCCGTGAAAGACGGCGACGAGTTCGACGAAAAGGCATTTGCGTCCATCAAGGAACTGTGGCTCTACGCAGACGTGAAAGGCACGCGGTATGCCTTTGAGGCGGAGTTTGTCGGTAAGATGACGCGAGTAGAGTTTCGTACGGAAAATCCGACGTATGCGAAACTTGGTCAGTCGAAGAACAAGGCGTACTATGTATTTAAAACGACTTTCCTCGAATACGGCCCGCGTCTCGAAGATCCCGTTGTGATTGCGCGAGCGGTCGACTTCGGCGGTCGTTCGGCGAAGGTGAAGAAGGCCATTGAACAATTCAAGGCCGACGGCGAATTCGCGCCACTCGCGCACTACCTTCCCTCCGATCTCGCCACAGTCCCTCGCTCCCGCCTCCGTGTCTGCGAAGCGGCAGTACAGTTGGATTTCTGGGATTTGCTGATACCACCACTTGATAAACATTCGGCATCGGATTTAAAGAATCGTCCGATAGCTGTCGATCTTTTTGCAGGTTGTGGCGGATTGTCCCTTGGATTTGAACAGGCGGGCTTTGATATTGTGGCCGCCGTCGAGATTGATCCCATTCACGCTGCGGTACATGAATATAATTTTCCTATGACCGCGACGATCTGCGCAGACATCAAGAACATTACAGGAAATGACATTCGTGAAAAAGCCGGAATTGGAAATCGGGATGTAGATGTCGTATTTGGAGGTGCGCCTTGTCAAGGGTTTTCCATGATCGGTAAACGAGCTCTTGACGATCCTCGCAATCAATTGATAGGTCATTTTCTTCGTATCGTCAGGGACATAAGACCGAAGTATTGCGTACTTGAAAACGTCAAGGGGCTTACGGTCGGGAAGCATGCGCAGTTTCTTTCAGAACTCATTGATGAATTGCAAAAGAGCGACTACAAGGTGTTGCTTCCGTATAGAGTCCTTAATGCGGCTGACTATGGCGTTCCGCAGAACAGAGAACGACTTTTCCTAATTGCTGCACGAAACGATCAAAGATTACCAGAATATCCTGAATCCGTCTGCGATAAGGTGACAATTAGTGAGGCCATAGGCGATCTTCCAGATGCCGACAAGTTTGAGCGTCTATGGGAGGACGATTCTGTTCCGGCACGATGGTTTACAAAATCACCCTATGCGCGAAAATTGAGAGGGCAATCTGTGGACACCGAGAACTTCGGCTACGAACGTGTGTTTGAAGAGGATAGATTGACCGCAAGCAGACGAACCAAGCACGGAGAGGTCAGCCAGCAACGTTTTCTTGCCGCAAAGCAGGGCGAGACAGAGCCACATAGTCGATTCTTCAAGTTGGCGTGGGGGGGACAATCAAACACGCTTCGCGCCGGAACAGACAGTGCAAGGGGGGGATTCACCTCTCCACGCCCGATACACCCTGATCTGCCGCGCGTCATTACCGTCAGAGAAGCGGCGCGGATTCATTCGTATCCTGATTGGTTTAGGTTCAACAAGACAAAGTGGCATGGTTTTCGTGAGATAGGCAACAGTGTGCCGCCTCTTCTTGCGCGGGCGGTTGGTCGCATACTTGTTGATGCGCTGGGCATAATTCCGCAGAAACCGGCGAAGCCGATTACCACGGGAACGGAAATCCTTCTGGAATTTGATATGCGCGATGCGGCCGACCATTTCGGAGTTTCACGTAATGTGATCGCACAGCGAATAAGGAGAAAATGAACATGGGCAAGGCAACAATGAAAACCAATCGATATGCGGCCATAATGCTGCATATTTTTAGAAAAGGTTTCCAGCGGGGCATGATAGAGTTCCCGTTTACACGTGAGGACATAAATGACGCGGCTTCAGAGTTGGGGATATCATTGCCAAAGAATCTTGGTGATGTTGTGTATTCGTTTAGGTACAGAGCGGCATTTCCAGATGAGATAATCCGTACCCAGCCGCAAGGACACGAGTGGATCATTGAAGGTGCAGGAAAATCAAAGTACAGATTTAGGCTCGTACCGCATAACAGAATCTTGCCGCGTAATGATTTGATTTCCATCAAGATACCAGACGCTACGCCAGAAATCATTGGGAATTATGCCCTTGGTGATGAACAGGCCCTTCTTGCCAAAGTCCGCTACAATCGCTTGGTCGATGTATTCCTCGGTGTCACGGCATATTCGCTTCAAAACCATCTGAGGACAACTGTTCGCGGGGTGGGACAGATAGAGGTTGATGAGATCTATGTAGCACTTGACAAGCATGGCCGCCAATTCGTGATACCGATTCAGGCAAAAGGCGGACATGATCAGCATGGTGTAGTCCAGACGACACAGGACATTTCATTTTGTGCAGCAAAATTCCCCGACTTGTTGTGCCGTCCAGTATCAGTTCAATTTATGGAAGATGGAACGATTGCGATGTTTGAATTGGTCGAAAGCGAAGGAACGGTAAAAGTACTAGACGAGAAACATTACCAGCTCGTCCCTGCCGCCGCCATAACGCCAGAAGAACTGGTGATATATTCGCGAGGGGCGAAGTGACATGAGAAAATACGCGGTTGATGCCCATTTGGATTCTGCGCCCTGTCTCCCGCAGACGCCGACCCAGACCGATACAACCGGGATTAACGGGATAGGAAACCCCATGGCAGAGAAACCGTCGAAAAGGAAACCGCGCAAAATCGCGCCAAGCAGGGCGCGTTCACCGAGCGCGCCACACCCCGCCGCCGTCCTTGTCGGCACGTACAAAAAGGGGCAACTCCCCTTCGACATGCCGATGGAATTCCTCATGGATCCCGCGCATCCGTCAAGACCTCGCAACAAGATTATTGCACAGGCGTTTTTCGACATGGGTATTATTGAGCATTACGGTAGCGGGAAATATTCTTGGAACAGCACGAACTCAAAAGGAGCAAGACGCCGACGAAGGGGCAGTGCGCGGGTGATCGCTCGGAATCGATTTGAATAGGAGAAGGAACGATGGACATGAACAGGCGGAACTTTATGGCCGGGATCGCGGCAGGGACGGTGGCGCCGCTCCTCGCCAAGCCCGACGCGGGTATCAAACCACCACGATTCAAGCCGATAGAGCTTAGCGGACTCGAACCGCGCCCCGATTTCTGGAAAGTGCGTCCGCAGGAGATCATCGACCTCTGCGAGCGGGCGACGAAATGCTCGCGCAAGGAAATCATCGCCCGTACGCCGCTGGGCTATCCCGTGTATGCGCTTTTCTACGGCGACTTCAACGACGCGCCGCCACAAACGAACTGGTCCGCCGGCGCCTCCTCCACCACATGGAAGAACTACATGGGGAATCCCCCGCCCGCGAAGCAGACGTTCCTTCTCCTCGCGGGCGTCCACGGCGCGGAACCCGAATGTGTGGCCGGAACGATGAACCTCATCCGGGAACTGGAGACCGGCAAGGACTTTCGCGGCAAGACGCACCGCGAGCTAATTAACCTCATCGCGAAGTACCGCTTCATCATCGTGCCCTGCGCGAACATGGACGGACGCGCCATCTCGCCCGACCATCTGCGCGGCGTCGCGTGGCACGACTTCCGCGCCGCGTCGCAAGGCACGTGGAAGGACGGCTCGCTCGTCGGCTGGCGCGGGAGCAAGGCGTGGTTCCCGCTTCCGCTCGACAAGGTGTCGTATCCCGGCGGCTATCCCAACGCCGACGGATACAACATCATGCACGACGCCACGCCCGGCGACATCCGCACGGCGGAGGCGCGCGGCATTCTGAACCTCGTCGCACGCTGGCGCGTCGACGCGGTGCTGAACGGGCACTCCTACGAACACGCGCCGAGCGCCATCACTCCGAGCGCGGCGGACCTCC
>JAGAEL010000185.1 GCA_017613085.1 Kiritimatiellia bacterium
GCCCGGCGGACCTCTCGCCCGCCGCGAAAGCGCCGACGCCCGCGCCGCTTTCCCAGACGGCGCCGATCCATCAGACGTCCCGCATCCCGGATTCCGTCCTGCCGCAGGCGAGCACCCCCGATCCGGCCACGGTCACGCAGAAGAAGACGCTGAAAATCAAGCGGCCCGGCGTTGCCCCCGCCGCCGCCCCGGCTTCCGCGCCTTCGGCGGCCTCCGCCGCACCGGAAGAGAAGGGAAAGCCCGCGAACAACGGGATCGGTCTGGATGATGCCGATTTCGCCAACCTCAAGCCGCTGAACCTCGACGACGTCCCCGCGCCGTCGTCGTCCGGCGTCGGCACGACGATCGCCGCGATTGCCGCGATCATCGCCGTCATCACGCTGGGGTTGCTTTCGCTCTGCCTCGGTTCCCAGGCGATGGGTCCCGTCGCGGGGCCGAATGCGCTGGCGACGATCAACGGGCCGGAACTTCCCTGGATGGGGAAATAACCCCGTAGCGTTTGCAGGCGGCCGCTCCGATGGGGAGCCGGCCGCCTCCTTCGTTTCTGGACGCTTGGCATGGCCCGGTTCCTACGCCTCCTCCTCGGCATCCTGCTCTTGCCGCTCTGTTTCTCGGTCACGTGGGCGACACTCGACACGATTGCGAGGCTGCCTTCCCAGCAGGGAATCTTTTCCCCGCAACTGCTCTGGATCGCCGGCGGGTTCCTCTGCTGGATCGTCTGTTGGATTGTATTCCGCCACCCGACGGGCGTCTATGTGTTCGGCCACGAGATGACCCACGCGGTTTTCGGCTGGCTCTTCTTCGCGAAGGTCAGCAACCTCCGCGTCACCACGCGCGGCGGCAGCGTGATGCTCTCGAAAGACAACATCCTGATTACCCTTGCCCCGTACTTCTTCCCGTTCTACACGATGCTCCTTCTGCTGGTGCGGTGGATCGTCAGCCTTTTTTGTAACCCCGTGCCGTGTCCGGAGGTTTGGCTCTTCTTGACGGGGTTCACCTGGGCGTTCCATCTCTGCTTCACCATCCACAGCCTCTGCCTTTCCCAACCCGACTGCCAGCAATACGGCTACCTCCTTTCCTACGTGTTCATCTACCTTATGAACATCTTGGGCGTCGGACTCTGGATTGTGCTGGCGACCGACGACCTCTCCGTAAAACTCTACGGAAAGATCCTTTTGCTGCGCATGGAATACGTCTACTACATGCTTTACCGCTATACCCTCCTCGGTTGGCGCCGCCTTTCCAAGGCTTAACGGCGATTGCGGACGGGACAAAGCCCGTCCCTCCCGTGTCCGCGCCTCCGCGTAAACGAGACAACCGAGACAGCCGAGACAAACAAGACAATCTTTGTGTTGTCGTAACCGAGTGGTGGATGTCGCCCGTCGCCTGTCGCCTGTCGTACGGCGCGTGGGGACACGCGCCCTTACGCCAGACGGCTGCGGTCGATCCAGAGACCGAGGGCGGGATTGGGGATGAAATAAATCTCCTCTCCGTCCACGGTGTTGTACCCGTAGGCGAGTTTCGACGGGTCGTATTTTTTTATCTGCTCGTCGTAATCGGCGGAAGCGAACCCGACACCCTCGATTTCGGCGCGGGAGATGGCCTTGACGGCGTAGGTGATGGAAAAACGCCCGTCCGATGAACCGTGGATCAGGTGAGCCGCCGCCCCCATGTTCGCACGGAGGTCGGCGTTCTCCGGCTTTTCAAAAGCCTCCAGCGTGTGCAAGCGTCCGCGATATCCGTACTTGCGGATCAGCGCGTCCACGGCGTCGTCCTCCCCGAACCGTTCAACTCCCAGCGCGAGGATCAACAGCTCTCCCCCGTCCGCCATCGCCATGCGCGTACGGTAGACCGCCTTGTTGCCAAGCCACGTGCTTTTGAACTCGGAGGGATCGAGGTAGACGACGCATTTCGTGAATCCCCGGTCTACGGTATCGATGTTCTTGACCTGGGCGAGTTTCACCGCCTCCGTGAGGCAGTTGCGCCCTTCGCCGACGAAAAGTCCGTGCGTCCGGATCTTCCCGCCCGGCGCGGTCGTGACGGTAAGGGCGAACAGGATGGGGCGTTCCGCCAGAAAGTGTTCCAGCGCGTAATCGAACAGGCGGCGCACCGGCGTGTGGTCGCGTCCCATCGCCTTTTCCATTCCGCAGACCGCGCCGATCATGTGGCTCTTGTTGATCATCTCGCTGCCGCCGACGCCGACGAAAAGGTTTTTCGCGTGGTTCGCCATGCCGATGACCTCGTGCGGGACGACCTGCCCGGGCGAGAGGATCAGGTCGTACGCGGGATCCATCACGCGGCGGTTGATTTCGACAGAGAGCGGTTCGTTCCACAGCCCTTCGGAAACCTCGGAGACGAAAGAGGCGGGAATCTCGCCGATTTTGACGACATCCGTGCGCCAGTTGTGGACAAGCAGTTTTTCAAAGGGGATGTCCCCGAACATGACGGCGGCCTGTTCACGCGAAACGGGGGCGTGCGTGCCGAGCGCGGGGAGGACATCGACCTTGACGCCCTTCGCGGTCAACATACGGTAGCAGACTTGGGTGATAAACCCCGCCTTCGAATGGAACCGCGTAAAATCCGGCGGGATGATCAACACGCGGTTCAGCGTCCGCCCTTCCAGCGCGCGTTCCATCGTTTCCCGGATTTCGGCATCCGTCAATCCCTCGTCCCGTCCGGCAACCCGAAACCATTCCATCTCCGTTCTCTCCTTTTCCCTCCCGCCGTTCCGTAACGGGATGCGCCATTCTACCATCCCGTATTCCGCATGAACAGGCAAATTTCATTCTTCATTTTCTCGTTTGGGTGTGCCACAATATCCGGCACCGGTTGCACGGCGGGGAAGCCGCGCCGGAGGAACAGGGAGAAGGGGTGCGAAGTTGAACGGGGTCATGCCACAAACGAGACAGGCGGAGTCGGAGGACTACTTGACGTCGCAGATCTTGACGTATCTCGGAAACAAACGCGCCCTTCTGCGTTTCATCGGGGAGGGCGTGGAGAACGTCAAGGACGCACTGGGGAAAACGCACCTCTCATTCTTCGACGCCTTTTCGGGAAGCGGGATCGTTTCGCGCTTCATGAAACGCCACGCCTCCCTCATCATCGCGAACGACCTGGAACGGTACAGCGAAGTCGTCAACAGGTGTTATCTGACCAACCGCCCTTCCGTGGATTGGGAGGACTTCGACTCCGTCTTCCGGGAATGGCGCGACGAGACCCTTTCCCATCTTGCGCCCGGCACGATAAGCCGCCTGTACGCGCCGCAGGACGACAACGACATCCAACGCGGCGAGCGCGTGTTCTACACGCGGGAAAACGCGGTGTTGCTCGATTCGGCGCGGGCTGCCATCGACCGCGTCGTGCCGGAGAAATTCTTCGCGCTCGTCCTCGCGCCGCTCCTTGCCGAAGCCTCGGTACACGCCAACACCGCCGGCGTGTTCAAGGGGTTCTACAAGAACAGGCGGGGCATCGGGGAATTCGGCGGTGAGGGACGGAATGCACGTTCGCGCATCTGCGCGAAAATCGAACTTCAGAAACCGGTCTTGTCGAACTTCTCGTGCGAGAGCGTTGTGCTTCGCGGCGACGCCAACGAGGTCGCGAAGTCGATCGAGCCGGTCGATCTCGCCTATTTCGATCCGCCCTACAACCAACATCCGTACGGTTCAAACTATTTCATGCTCAATCTGCTGGTCGAGAACAAAATGCCGGAACGCATCAGCAAGGTGGCGGGGATCGCGGAGGGATGGAATCGTTCGAACTACAACAAACGGCAAGAGGCGGCGAAATCGTTTTTCGCGCTGCTTGAAGCGACCCCTGCGAAATTCTTGCTGGTTTCCTACAATTCCGAAGGGTTCATTCCGAAAGAAAGCCTCTTGCAGTTCCTTGAAACCCTCGGCAACGTCGAGCCGCTTGAAATCGAATACAACACCTTCCGTGGCAGCCGGAATCTCCGGGGGCGCCCGCTCAAAGTCACGGAATACCTCTTCCTCGTCCGGCGGAAATGATCATCCGCAACGTCATATTCCCGGAAGCGGACGTTCGTTTTCGCGTTGCCAGTCGGCTGCAGGAAGAGGCCAAGGATAGGCGTCCAGCGCGGTCAACGCTTCACCCGCCAGGAAAAGGGAACCGCAGACCAGTACAATTCCGTCGTGCGCGGATGCCCAGTTTTTTGCGGCGGCCAGCGCGTCGGAAACGGAGGGGGAGCTTTCCACCGGATCCAGCCCCGCCATGCGCATCAACCCCGCCGCACGGTCGGCCGTCAGGGAACGCGGATTGGCGATCGCCACACCCCACGCCGCCTTGACGGAGGGCGCAAGGATCCGCAGGACGCCTAGCGCGTCCTTGTCGCCGCAGAATCCGGAGACCAGCGCGACGGGACGTTTCTCGCGACAGGATTTCAACGCGGCGCGCAACGCCTCCGCCGCGCACGGGTTGTGCGCACCGTCGACGAGCACCGGCGGCTTTTTACCCGCCAGCTGGAACCGTCCCGGCCAACAGACACCCTGCAACCCTTCGGCGACGGCGGCATCTGTCAACGGCAGCCCCGCCTCAGTGACACACTCGAGCGCAGCGAGCGCGGTCACGGCGTTTTCCGCCTGAAACCCCCCCGCCAGCGGGAAACGTACAGGCGGCAGCGTCCGGTTCTGCGTGGAGATGGAGAAGCGTTGCCCGTCCAGTCCGCTTTTCGTCACGCGCACACCCGCCGCGTCTTCCGCCGCGATAAACGGGGCGCCGAGACGCGCCGCAGCGGAGGCGATCACCGCCCGCGCCTCATCCGGCATCGCGCCGCAGACGACGGGACGGCCGGGTTTGACGATTCCCGCCTTTTCCCCCGCGATTTCCGCGATCGTGTTTCCGAGCCAGTCGCAGTGGTCCAGCCCGATACGGGTGATGACGGAGACGAGCGGCGTCACGACGTTCGTGGCGTCGAGGCGTCCCCCCAACCCGGTTTCGATCACGGCGAGTTTCACGCCCGCGTCGCGGAAGAGCGTAAAGGCGACCGCCGTAAGCGATTCAAAAAAGGTCGCGGAATGTCCGGTTTCCCGTTCAACGGCTTCGACGGCGGGAAGGACACGTTGCGCCGCCGCTTCCAGCGCCTCGTCGGAAACCGGCGAACCGTCGATCTGAAACCGTTCGTTCACGTTGACCAGGTGCGGCGAAATGTAAAGCCCCGCGTGGTATCCGGCGGCCCGCAGGACGGAGGCGCAGATCGCGGCGACCGCCCCCTTCCCGTCCGTTCCGGCGATGTGGATCGCGGCGATTCCCGTCTCCGGGTTTCCGAGTTTGTCCAGTACGGCGCGGATGGTCTCCAGTCCGGGCTTAATCCCGAACCTGTTCCTCTCCAACAGCGTATGCAACGTTTCATTCATCGCTTTCAGCACTCGTTTCGAGATAGGTTTCGAGGGTGCTCTTGAACCAGGGGCAGTTCGCGTCGGCGAGCCGGTCGCGGATTCCGATCAGCGCGGCGCGGACGGCGGCCTTGAGATCAGGGGCGAAATCCTTGTGGTTCTGGCAGACGCCGAGGATACGCAAGGTGGTGTACTCGTTCACGGGCGCAAGGCGGACGCACGTATCCGCAAGCCAGGCAAGGCCGCGTTCCGTCCACACAAGGTCGTCGTTCTGCGCGAGGGGACAGAGCAACGAGCGGCAGAGTCCGGGATGCGCGTAGGAGAATTCCGGCGTCTCCGCTTCGCGGGCGACCGCCTCGAAAGCCTCTTCACGCGGCGCGGAGCCAAGCAGGGAGAGATAGCCGAGGTAGGTGCTGTTGCGGCCGACAAACTCCGTCCGGGCCTGGGCAAGACGGAGCGCGGCGCGGGGCGAAGAGGATTCCCAGAGCGCGGCGAGCGCGTTGATTCGATCCGTGAACTGCGTCGCCTTTTCAAGAAAAGCCTCCAACGCCTCCCAGGCGTCCTGCGTGTCGAGCGCGGCGAGCAGACGCAGGAGGGACGCACGGAGCGCGCGGCGTTCGACGGCGGCGGAAACCGAATCCGGCGTGCCGGTGCCGAGCGCGGAGACAAGCGCGGCAACGCCCGCCGTCTTCGCGGCTTCGCGCAAAATCGCCCGGCGGAAACGCGGATTCTCGCGGACGTTCGCGAGCAGCGAACGGTCAAGCGGCGTACCGACGGAAAGCAGGGCGGCTTTCACGCCGTCCGGCAGCGAGGTGTCGGCGAAATTCGCGCAGAAGACGCGAAGCCAGTCCGGGGAAGGAGCGAAGCCCGCCTCGTCCTTCAAGAAACGGATACGTTCCAGATCGGTCAGGCGGCGGAAGGCTTCGACGCGGTTGAAGAGGCAGGGATCCGTCCGCGCCTGCAGCGCAAGCGTCGCCGGAGTTTCCTGAAGGTCCGTACACGTTCCGTAAAACGCGGCATCGCGGTTGAGCGAAAGGTAGGCGGGCGCCTCCGGGCACGGGAAGACGAATTCGGCGGAGGCCGTGTCGAACGCGATCGTATTCTCCAAAAGGTCGCGCCCGTCGGCGGAGACGCCGGCGAACGGGAACGGCAGGAGGAACGGGCCTTTCGCCGTCTCCGGACAGGAGGTCTGGCGAAGGCTCAACCGGAGAAGGCCGTCCTTCCATTCGTAGGAGACCGTGACACGGGGATAGCCGGCATGGAAGAGCCAGCCGTCGGCAAAGCGGGCGATGTCGAATGACGGAACGGTCTCGGCGACACAGGAAAGGAACTGGCCGGTATCGGCGTTCCCGCCATTGTAGCGCGTGAAATAGAGGTCGGTCGCCTTCCGGTAGTTCTCCCTCCCGATGAGGCGTTCCAGCATATCCAGCACTTCCGGGGCCTTGTCGTAGGTGACGGCATCGACCACTTCGTCGGGGTCGTTGAATCCCTCCCGGACGATCTGCCCGAACTTCCCGGTCTCCTCCATCGCCATCGCGCCGTTGCCGGGTTCGCGGAGTCCGGCGACATCGCGGAGGCGCAGAAACGTCGGATCGAAAACGGTCTGAAGGAAAGCCCGTTCGACATTCACCGTATACGCCTCGTTCAGCCACATATCGAACGGGGTCGTCATGGTGACGCCGCTGCCGCAGTGGTTATGCTCGTATTCGTGCGGGATCACGCCGTGGGCATAGATGAGGCGGTTGTCGCCCGTTGTCTCGTCGATGAGCGCGGCCTCGGTGATGATGGTGGTGTTCCCGACGTTCTCCATGCCGCCGTAATTGGATTTCTCCATCGTGATGGTGCGGTAACATTCGTAGGGATAGGTGTACCCGACGTATTCATGCTGCCAGAGGACGGAGCGTTTCGTGATCTCCATCGGGATGCGGGCGCCGTCGGCACGTCCGGGCGGGACCAGGTATTCAAGACGGATGCGTTTCCCCTCCGGATAGACGGCCTCATCGGCAAGGACATCCCACGTCCCCGCACAGGCGAGGAACAGGTAAGGCGCCATGGGGACAGGGTTGACATACGTGATGACTTTACGCGAAGGGTCGCCGGGCTTGGGAACAGGCAAGCCGTCCGGATTGACCGTCCGGTCCACGTCGCCGTTGGAAAGAAGGTGCGTGTAACGGGCATCGCCTTCCAGCGTCGTGCGGAACGTGCATTTCGCGGTACAGTCGTCGATGACGGGGAAGATCCGTTGGAATCCCCACTGCTGGCACTGGCTCATGTACTGCTGCGGCGCGGCAACGCCTTTGGGCTGCGCATCCCGGTAAATCCCGTCGAGGATCGTGTCGGACGGGTGGATGGTGCAACGTGCGGAGACGGTGAACGTCGTTCCCGCTTCCACCGGTTCGGGGAACGTGACGGTCAGCTTGTTGCGTTCACGGTCGCAGGTGTAAGGCAACGAGACCTCGTGGATATCGAGCGCCTTCGCGTCCAGCTCAAGCGAACGAAGCGTTTCGCGCGCGGTGAGGGTAAGGGTACCGGCGGACTCGATACGGTCTTCATAAAAAGAGAGCGCGAGTTCGATGTGGTTAAGCTGCGCCGGCGGAAGCCGACATTCGGAACGAAGAAAACGGTAATTCATAACGGAGAAAAGTATACCAGATTCCCCTCCCCCGGCGAAGTCTAAAAATGTTGTTGTTTTTCCCCGGTGTCGTCAGAGAGGCGCGGCACCGAAATAGGCGGAGCAGACGCCGAGCGTGTAACGTTCAAAACGCGGCGCGGCCAGCCCTGCCTCCGCGAAGAGGCGCAACATGGCTTCGCCTTGCGGAACGGCCTCAATCGAAGCGGGGAGGTAGCGGTATTCCGCCGCGTGCCCCGTCAAGAGACGGCCGAGGAACGGCATCCACACGCGCAGGTAGAATGTGTAGGGAACCGAGACGAGCGGCGACCGGGGACGCGAAAGTTCCAAGACGAGCAGGGTTCCGCCCGGTTTCAACAAGGCCGCCATTTTCCGGAGTCCCGCCGCGATATCCGCGAAATTGCGGACGCCGAACGCCGCCGTCACAAGGTCGAAGGAAGCCAACGGCAGGGAGGTTTCAAGGATGTCGCCCGCGATCAGCCGGAGACGCGACGCACATCCCGCATCGGCGAACTTGCGCCGCGCGCTTTCCAGCATCGCTTCGGAAAGATCCACGCCCGTCACGTCCGCGTCGGGGAAACGCCGCGCAGCCTCCAACGCGAAATCCCCGGTGCCGGTCGCCACGTCGAGGATTTTCGCGTGCTGCGGGAGGCGGGCCTCCCGCAGCGCGCGCCGCCGCCAGGAGAGATCCAGACCGAGCGAAAGGAGGCGGTTCAAGCGGTCGTAACCGGGGGCGATGGTATCAAACGCCCGCCGGATCTGCGCGGTTTTCCCGCCCGTACCGTAGGGCGTGAGGCGTTCGACGGCGGCGGGCGTTTCCTGCGTGTGCGGGGAGGACATGGGCTACACCTTGTTGGACGTGATGAACTGCAGCATCATGGCATCGGAAATGACCCCTGCGAGGTGCTGCGTCTGGGCGTCGCGGACAAGGAGGATCGGGGAATGGAGGGCGCGCATCAACGGCATGATGCGGTCGGCCAGTTCGTTGTCCCAGACGTACTTCGCCTCTTCCAGCGTGTGGTTTTCCAACGGCGTCTCCGGATCGGTCCCTGCGGCGAGTTCCCGCATGACGTTCACGACGCCGAGACAACGCTGGTAGTCGGCCGTCAGGACGGGAATCCGCGTATGGCCGGAATCGCGCGCCAGGTCGTAACAATCGCCGATGGTCGCGTTGATCGTGGTTTTTATCGCGTGGTTCAGCGCGACCATCACATCGGCGGCGGTTTTCGTGCGCAGGGCGAAGACGCTCTGGATCATCAGCCGTTCCTTGGCGGTGACATTCGCGCCCGGCTGTTTTTCGTTCAGGATATCCTGAAGGTAGTCGAACGAAATCAGGAACCGGTTGTTCGAGTTACGCACGGAGGGCGGCATGAACCAGCGGGTGAGGAAAAGCGAGAACGAGGCGACCGGCGCGAACAGGGTCGAGAAGATCCCGAAGACCGGGGCGAGGGCGACGGTGAGGCGCAACGGGCGCGACGTGAAGATCAGCTTCGGCATATACTCGCCGAGGTAGATCATCGCGCACGAGACCCCGAAGGCAAGCCCCATCTGCCCCCTTGCGGAATCCTTGAGATACGTGATGCTGATGTACGCGGTGATGGTGGAGAGGATGACGTTCAACAGGTTCGTCCCGATGAGGGTGGTCGCGAGCGAACGCTGCAGGTCGCTGACATACTCTTCAACCCGTTTGGACTGCTTGTGCCCGAGTTTCACCCAGTACATCAGCCGGGGAAGGTTCAGCCGCGTCAACCCCGTCTCCATCGCGGAGAAGAAAGCGGCCCAAAGAATACAGAAGACGATCCCGGCCACGCAGAGGGTCAATTTGAGGGAGGCGTCGCTCATTTCTTCACCTCCGCGTCCTGGGGTTGCGCGGAGGCATCCGCGTCAACCAGGTTGTCCTCGTCGTTCACGATATCATCCAGCTCGTCTTCGTCCAGCTTTTCCCGTTTCAGCACGTCGAGGCGGACCTGCGTGATACGGCGTTTCCGCATGGAGAGGACCGTGGCCTTGCAGCCTTGCGCGGTGACGACCATGCCCTGTTCGGGGATGCGTCCGGCGTGTAGCGTGATCCAGCCGGATATACGGTCGGAATCGTCCGCGTCGAGGTCGATTTCCGCCTCGTGGTTGATCTCCTCGATCCCGGCGGTCCCGGCCAGCAGCCACGAATCCTTGCCCAGCGGGCGGATCTCATCCGTCTCGCCCTCCGGGCGCACCACGGGGTCGGTGATCAATTCCTGGATGTCGCCCAGCGTGATGATGCCGGCCGTCCCGCCATATTCGTCCAAGACGCAGGCGATGTGCTTGCCCTGTTTTTGGAAACGGATGAGCAGTTTGTCCAGCGAGAGGTTTTCCGGGATGAACATCGCGGGCTTGACGGCGGCGCGCATCGGTTCCTCCGGCGAGGTGAGAAACTGCACGACGTCCAGGAAACCTTCGACGGCATCCGGCGTGTGGCGGTAGACAGGCAGATAACGGTGCCCCGACGAACGGGCCGTCTCCACAAACGTCTCCGGCGCGTCCTCCAGGTCAATCCCGATCATGTCGATGCGCGGGATCATCTCGTCGCTCACCCGCAGATCGGCAAGGCGTATGATACCGTCCACCATCGACGCCTCGTCCTCGTCCAGTTCGCCCTGGCGTTCGCTCACCTGGATGGCGGTCAGGAATTCGTCGTCGTTCAAAATCTGCCGTTCCGGCAGGAGGAACTTCCGGAAGAAACGGTTGCTCGACTCCATGACGAACGAGAAGGGCCGGAAAAGCAGAAGCCAGACGCTGAGGCACCCGCTGCAGAAAGGGGCGTAACGTTCGGCGTTCTCCACGGCGATCCGCTTCGGCGTGATCTCCCCGATCAGCAGAAGCAGGGGCGTGATGATGGGGACGGTCAGCGCTTCGCCATACCCGGTGAGCGCCTCCAGGATACGGTAGCCGATTCCCGCGATCGCGAAGTTCACGAACGAGTTCGCCACGAGGATCGTCGAAAGCGTGGAGGACTGGGAACGGACCAGTTTTTCGATACGCGCGCCGGCCAAGGCGTTCCGCCGCTTAATCCGCTGCACCTGGACGGGGGAAAGCGAAAACAACACCGTCTCGCTGCCCGAAAAGAAGGCGGAGAGCGCGAAAAGCACGACGATGGCGAGAAACAGGATAAGGAGGGTTAGCGTGCTCATGGCTGTGAAACGTCATCGACCAGCAGCTGCGTACGGTGGCCGCTGTTGATGGTTTCAACCTCCATGTCTTTGATCATCCACCGCTCGTCCATCTTCTTGACGCGCTGCACCCAGAAACGGCGGACGGCGTTCCCCTGCGGGCCGAGCTGTTCCGCCTGCATGATGCAACGCAGTTTGCGGTCTACCCAGACACGCACGGCGGAACAGCCGGGAATCGGTTTCGGCGGAACGGTGACGAGGATGTCGCAGTCGCGCCCGTTGCGGCTGTCACCGCGCGGCACGTCGTCGAAACGCGCGTCCTTCCACCAGAGGAAGTCGAGCGTCAAATCCATCCACGTGATGTCCGTCCCCTGGATCCGCGCCGCGTAGGTGGGCGCCTCGGCCGGTTTCTGCTCGATCCCGTCGAAGAGCCGGATCTCCGACGGCTTCCCCGCCGGGCGCGTCAGGACCGCGCGCTGCACGACCGAGGTGCCCGCCGCGTCAAGCAGCAGCATCTCGGCGGAGGGGACGGCCGCACCCCATTCCAGCATCAGCTTGTACGGGAATTTGTCGAGGACGACCCCGTGGGGCTTGCGCACCCGGATTTCGCCGGAGAGCAGGAGCGGATCGGTCGGCAGCAACCGTGTGCAGTTGTTGAGAATCTGCGCGGCCGTCAGGTTTTCAAGCGCGGCCTCCGTCTCGGTGGCGGGCGGCTTGTCCGCATCCACGCCCGCCGTCGCGAGGGTCGCGGCCGCGCCGAACAGAAGGGAAAGAAGCGTTCGTTTCATAGATCGTTTCGTCTGGATTAGGAGAAGAGGATGCACGTCGGCCGATGCATCGCGAAGGCGTTGTGCAAGGGTTCGAGCGCACCCGTCGCCCGGTCGTACCGGTAGGACATCAACTCGTGGCTCATCTTGTGGCCGACGACGGCGAACGCCTCGCCCGGCATGAAGGTGAAGTCGCGCGGGAATTTCCCGACAAGCTTATCGATCGTCAGGAGGGTGAGCGAACCGGCCTCCGTGTCGATGTCGTAGACGGCGATGCTGTCGTGCCCCCGGTTGGAGGCGAACAGCCGTTTCCCGTCCGCGGAAATCTTGATCGCGGCGGCCTTCGTGTCGCCGGTGAACTGTCCCGGAAGCATCGAGACGGTCTGCAACAGCGTGAAGCGGTCACCGTCGTAGCGGAACGAGGAAACCACGTTGCCCAGCTCGTAGACGAGGAAGGCGAAACGCCCGTTCGGATGAAAAATAAAATGGCGAGGCCCCAGCCCCGGCTCCGTATGAATGGTGCGGTCCGCACATTCGCGGAGCCCGCCGGCGCGTCCGGCGAAATCGAAGACCTTCACCTGGTCGATGCCCAGGTCCACCACGCAGAGATACCGGCCGTCGGGCGAAACCACCGCGCAGTGCGCGTGCGCCTTGTCCTGGCGCGGCTTGTTCGGCCCGTCGCCGGTGTTCTGCCGCAAAACGGTCTTCTGCGTCAGGTTGCCGTCGGCATCCAGTTCGGTCGCGCCGCAGAACGCGCCGGTGTATTCCGCCCAGACAAGGGTTTTCTCGTCCGGCGAGAGCGAGAGGTGGCAGGGCGGCGTAAACGGGCCGAGGGGGGCGACGCCGGTCTGCACCAGGCGGTCGCCCTCGATGGCGTAGGCGATCAACGCGCCGTTCTTGCCTTTCGCCGGATTCGCGGGATCTTCCCCGCACGCATAGAGGCGCGTCCGGACACGGTTGAGACAGAGGTAGGTGTGCGCGAACGTGCGCGGGATGGCGCGGATCAGACGGAACGCGCCCGTCTCCGTGTCCGCTTCCATCACACGCAGGCTGCACCCCTGTTCATCCGTATAGCTGCCGACATACATCAAACGCTTCATGGCGCATCCTCCCCTGGTTCAGTCCCCTGCCCGTCCGCTTCGTCTGCGGCGGGCGGTTCGTCTGCGGCGGGCGACTGCGCCCCGTCAGGCGCGGTGGAGGGTTCCGCCCCGGTTTCCTCTTCGCCCGACGCAACAGGTTCGGGATCCGCGATGCTGACGGAGACGACGCTCGCGTCCTTGGAGAGGCGCACCAGGCAGACGCCCTGCGCCGCCCGCCCGGTCACGCGGATTTGGGAAACCGGCGAACGGACCATCTGCCCGTCCGAGGTGATGGAAACCATCGACTGGTCGTCGCGCACGGCGTAGGCGGAGACGACCTTCCCGTTCCGCCCGGAGGGATCCTTGATCGCGACCATGCCCTGGCCGCCGCGATGGTGCCGCGAGAAATCGACGAAATCGCAACGTTTCCCGAATCCATTCTCGGTAACGATGAGCAGCGTCGCGTCGTCCTTCACGATGTCGAAACTCCGCACCACGTCATCGCCCAACAGCCGGATGCCGCGCACGCCCGTGGCGGTGCGGCCCATCCGGCGGACGTCGTCGCTGGAGAAGCGCATACCGCGCCCGTTCGCGGTGAGCATCAGGATGTCCTCGCCGGGATGCGCCAGCGCGACACGGATCAGGCGGTCGCCCTCTTCAAGGTTGATGGCGCGGATCCCGTTTTTGTTGACGTTGCGGTAATCGTAGAGCGACGTCTTCTTGACGGTGCCCTTCTCGGTCGCGAAGAAGACGTCTACATCGTCCGCGAAGGCGCGGATCGGCAGCAACGCCTGAACGGATTCGCCCTCCTGGAGACGGAGGATGTTGACGATCGGCTTGCCGAAGGAGGTACGGGACGCCTCCGGGATCTCGAAGGCGCGTTCCGCGAAGAGACGGCCGTAATTCGTGAAGAACAACAGCGTGTCGTGCGTCGCCGCGACGAACACGGTGGTGAGGAAATCCTCCTCCTTCGTCGCCGCCCCCGTGATGCCGCGCCCGCCGCGACGCTGTTCGCGGTAGACCGAAAGCGCGACGCGCTTGACGTAGCCGCGATGCGAGAGCGTGATGACGCACGGGGCATCGGGGATGAGGTCTTCCTTGTTCACCTCGCTCTCCAGCTGCACGATGTCCGTCCGGCGCGTCTCGCGCTTGCGGTTGGTGACGTACTGGAGCTTGATGTCGGCGAGATCCTGTTTCAGGATCGCGTAAATCTTTCCGGAATCGGCGAGGATGGCGCGGTATTCGAGAATCTGCTTGCCGAGTTCGTCGTATTCCGCCTGGACCTTGCTGCGTTCGAGGCCGGTCAACTGGTAGAGGCGCATTTCGAGGATGGCGGTGACCTGCCGGTCGCTGAACTGGAAACGTTCGACCAATCCGCGCTTGGCCTCGTCCCGGTTCGCCGCGCCCCGGATAATCCGGATCACCTCGTCGAGGTGGTCGAGGGCCAGCAGCAATCCCTCCAAGATGTGCTGGCGGGCGAGCGCCTTGTCCAGCTCGTACTGGGTGCGCCGGGTCACGACTTCGAAGCGGTGATCCACGTAGCACCGCACCAGCTCCTTCAGGTTCATCACCTTCGGACGCCCCTGGTCGAGGGCGAGCATGATCGCGCCGAAGGTCGTCTGCAGCTGGGTGTGGTGGTAGAGGTTGTTCAGCACGACTTCGCCGAACGCCTCCTTTTTCAGTTCGATGACGATACGGATGCCGTCGTCCTCGGAACTTTCATCGCGGACAGCGCTGATCCCCTCGATCACCTTGTCGTTGATCAGCTCCGCCATGCGCTTGAGCATTTCCGCCTTGTTGACGGCATACGGGATTTCGGTGATGAGGATGATGTCCTTCTTCAACTTCTTGTCGAAGGTCACCTCCGCGCGGCCGCGCACGGTCAACTGACCGCGCCCGCGCTTGTACATCGACTCGATCTCGCGGGTGCCGCAGATGATGCCGCCGGTCGGGAAATCGGGGCCCTTGATGAACTGCATCAACTCGTCGATGGAACACTTCGGATTGTCGATGTAGTGCGTGATGCCGTCGCACAGCTCGCCGAGGTTGTGCGGCGGGATGTTCGTCGCCATGCCGACGGCGATGCCGACGGAACCGTTGAGCAACAGGTTCGGCAGCTTGGCGGGCAGAACGGTCGGCTCCTGGAATTCGCCGTTGTAGTTGGGAACGAAATCGACGGTGTTCTTGTCGAGATCGCTCAACATCTCCTCGGCGAGCTTGTCCATGCGGGCTTCGGTGTAACGCATCGCGGCGGGCGGGTCGCCGTCGACCGAACCGAAGTTCCCCTGCCCGTCCACGAGCGGATAACGCATGGAGAAGGGCTGCGCGAGACGGACAAGCGTGTCGTAGATCGCGGAGTCGCCATGCGGATGGTACTTACCCATCGTGTCGCCGACGATACGCGCGCATTTCTTGTAGGGCTTGCTCGAATAGTTGCCCATCTCGTCCATCGTGAAAAGGACACGGCGGTGTACAGGCTTCAAGCCGTCCCGGGCGTCCGGGAGCGCGCGCCCGACAATCACGCTCATCGAATAGTCGATGTACGAATGGCTCATCTCCTCTTCGATGTTGATGTCCGAAAGACCGGTCTCGACGACGGGGGTCTCCTCTTCCTGTTCCTGCGGTTCCTCCACAGGGTCTTTTTCATCGCTCATAACGTCTCCGTAACACGAAAATCAATAGGGACAAGGATAGCAAAAAATCCCTCGTTCGACAATCTTTTCTTTTAACGGGTTACGAAAACCTTCTGACATTCTGTGATGCCGAAATCCGTTTTCGCCTGCCCAAGATTTGCCTCCGAAACCCAAAACTGAAACGGACAAGTACCGAACAAACTTGACGCAAAATTATCCTCGTCAAGCAATTCATGGGGCTTGTACACGCGGGACTCCGCAGGTGAAACAAAATCCCCCATCCTTTCGCAACCGATGTTAAACCTCTTCAAAACACTACATACTGCCTCTTCGGCACAATCAATCCCTAGCCATGTCCGTCCGAGATTATACGCCGCTTGCATCGTCGTCCCCGATCCACAAAAGGCATCCAAAACGAGATCTCCGGGGTTGGATGACGCCGCGACAATGTTTTCAAGCATAAAAAGATTCTTCTCCGTCGGATAACCGGTCAAAATCATGTTTTGGTTTATCGAATCGCGATAGTTAAGCCAAATGTCCTGCTGCGGAACACCTTTGCCTGGGTCGAAGAATACCTTGCGCCGAGGATTTCCGTTTTTCGACCAATATATTTCGCCATTGGCGTCAAGCTCATCAAGCGTCGTCGGCGTGTATTGCCAATGTTTTCCCTTGGGGGGCATCATGCCACGCCATGCTCCCCCCGTCGCCCCATTTCGTATCCCTGGCGCATGAATGGGAACACGTTTATAACGAC
The DNA here is from genome assembly GCA_017613085.1 of Kiritimatiellia bacterium. GTDB lineage: Bacteria > Verrucomicrobiota > Kiritimatiellia > RFP12 > UBA1067 > RGIG8368. The sequence goes on from JAGAEL010000185.1 coordinate 16,357, forward strand.
GCCCCGTCTTCTCGTCCACGTAGGGGTATTCTTCTGCGATTCTTTCCTCACTCCACGAATCGTACGGGCGATTCCATACATAATCATCCGATTTTGTGTAAAAAAGAATGTAATCGGCTATGTTACCGAAACGCCGGCGCGTCGTATTTTTTGTACTACATTTCTTTCGCGTAATCCAATTCTGGAAATGTTCTTTCCCGAACACCTCGTCCATAATCATTTTAATTTCAAACGCCATATTATCATCAAGATGCACATAGATAGAACCGTCCGGCGCAAGGAGTTCACGAATGACCAACAATCGTTCTCGGAGGAATTCCACGAATTGAGCACCTTGCAACAGATCCGTGTAAGCATCTTTTTGATCACGGGACTGGAATACACGATTCGTCGCATACGGTGGATCGATATAGACCAGTTTTACTTTACCACAAATGCGTTCATCGGAAAGGAGACTTCTCAAAATGGGCAGATTGTCCCCCCAATAAAGACGGTTCGCTGTTGCAAACGACTTCTCGGTGACACCCCAGACCTTAAACAAAACCGCCCGATCTCCAGACAGAATTTCGTCGGCGCTTTTCTTTCCCGCATACGACAATGCGACGGAAACACCAGACATCCCAGATTCCCGTTCAATCGGATAACGTTCATTATTCCATCTCGTCACAGACAAACCAGTTGCCATTTTTTATCTCTCTAGCCAATCTTCAGTCAGTCGCTCGTCAAGCATACGCAACGTTGTCACAAGGATGCGCCCCTTACCTCTCTTTTCGATTTCAGCATAGTCGCGCCACATTGACCCGAGCAGAAGTCCTGGTCCATCATTGAGGAAAATAATTTTTGTCCGCATTCCTCTCCGTTTACAGTAAGACAGAATTTCGTCTGCACAATTTTTGTATCCCCCCGTACGGTCGTCCTCTTGTGAACCACCGCGATCCGAATCGTATCGAGCAAATCCAACCGCAAGAACGTTCACCGACGTTGCATCGCAAATCAAGAAATCAACAGGACGGAGTGGATTTGGATACGCATGAAAAATATCCCCTAGCAGAATATCTTTACCCGCGCGTTCGGGACCTTTAATGTCATATTGAGGAAATTTACGCCGCATCAGGGAGAAAAATTTTTCGGTAAGGTCGTATCCTTTCTTTCCGCGTTCCTTATATTCCCACAAAACTGCACAGAGCGCTTCATCTGGTAGCGGACGACTGTCGAATGCCCGTTGCACTTCATTGATCTTTCGAAAACGATACTGGAAATCATCACATATCTTTTGTGCGGATTTTTTCTTCTTCAACAATTCAACCGGTGTATCGGGACTCACATACTTACGAAACACGCGAGCAAGTTGAACCCGCATCCAATTGTCACCTATCCCGCAAATTTCCTTAAAGAGCGCAGTAGAATCTTCACTTCGCTTTAAAATTTCGGAAAACATGACAAGAACAGGTTTGTAAAGTTCACAGGCACTCACAAGGATGTCAGGATAATACTCACCTGTCGCAAGGGTAATCCACACGCTACCATCCGCCTTATAATCGGCAAACGATTTTCTTCTCTCCTTTGACAATTCCTACTCCCCTGATTCAGTTTTGATGTCACCTGACCCGTAACGGAACACGGGAAAAATCTATCACATCTGCAACCCTAAATCAAGTAGTCGTGCGTAATGATTTTGCAAGGGACCTTGACGTTCCGACACACGACAACCGACACGTACGCGGACGCTTCTTCCTCCTTTCAGTGCCGCACGACCTTCACGTTGCGGAACATCCAGGCGTTCGGGCTTAGGTTCACGGGCTTGCCGCTCGCCGTGGTCACGTTGCGGAGTACGACTTCCTCCGTCACGCGGTACGGATACTTCTCCACGTAGCCCGGGGCGACATTTTTCTTGCTGAACGGGCTGAAGATGCGCGGGCCGTCGTACTTATCGGGATGGCGGGCGTCGTCGATCTTCAGGCCGTCGAAGACGATCCGGCGCGGCATCCCGCAGGGGTAGCCGAAGTCGTGCCAGTCCGTACTCGAACCGTTGACGAGCGCGCCGGGCGCCTTGCTCGGAACGAACGTGCAGTTCCGCCCAATGAACTCTCCCTTCCACGTGCTTCCGTAGTCACTACGCAGGTTGAAGAAGTTGGAACTGTGTACCGTCGTGTTCTCCACAAGGAACGTGCCGAAGCCGATGGCGTTGATACCCATGTAGCCGAGCTTTGAATTGCGGATGGTCGCGTTCGCCACGCCCTGATGCGCGTCGAAACGCGAGAATTCGCAGCCGTCGTACAGGAGGTTCCTGCAGTAGTTCGAGCCGAAAAGCCCCCAGTAGCGGCTGTTGTGGATGTCGGTCGTCTGGCGGCAGTTGACGAACGACACGTTGACCGAGCCGTTGGCGGAGATGTCGTACGACCCCATGCTCACGGGCTTGCCGGCGGCGCCGATCGTGCGGTAGGTCTTGTGCGCCGTGAACACGCAGTTCGAGACGGTGACGTTGGCGCTGTACGAAACGGTGACAAAGCCCCCGTACGGGGCGCCGTGGTCGCCCTCGCCCGTCACGTCGTGGCGGAGATTTTCGATGCGCACGTTCGAGCGGCGCACGTCGATGCCGCGCCCGTGGTAACTGTACCTGGACTCCGCCTGATTGGCGATGGTGGTGAAGCGGCCGCCTTTGACGACAAGCGGCTTCACGTCGACCGGATGCGCCGTAAGGCGCGTAACCTTGGCGTAGTCCCAGATGATCGGCGTACACGGATCGACCGCCCCCGACGCATCGACAAGGAACACCTCCTTCTGCGGCGTCCCTTTGTTCTGGTTGAGCCCGTAGCGGATGTAGTGCCGCACGTTCGCATCCTGCGCCTCGACAAGGCACGGCCCCGGCAACGCGACGCCGATGTTCTTCTGGCCCTGCGCGAGCGTCGCGACGCCCTTGACCTCGAACGACTTGCCGGACGGTTCGATGCGGAAAACCGGCGCCTTGAGATTGTCCAACACCCGGTCGTCGATGAGGAAACTGGCGGTGCCGAAATCCACGTCCGTCTTGATGACGGCGACGGAAGCCCCCTTGCCGATGTAATACGTCTTGCCGTCAGCGGCCCTGACGGGAAGCCCCTTCCCGTTCGCCGCCTTATGCGCGGCGACGATGGCCGCCTGATCGTCGGTCTTGCCGTCGCCGACGGCGCCGAACGCCTCGTACGTCACGAAATCCTGCGCCCCCGCCATCATCGCGGCGGATGCGCAGACAAGCATCATCTGGCGGATTTTCATTTGAACGTCCTTTCTTCACAAAGGGAACGGAGCAGGGCGAGCGAAGCGGCCGTGTCGGAGAAATCGGCCAGCACGCCGTCTGCGCCGGCGGCGGCGAGTTTTTCGGCGGAGATCCACCCCGTCGCGACCGCCACCGCGCGGAGGCCGTTCACATGGGCGGCCTCAATATCGTTCGGCGTGTCCCCGACCAGTACGCCGCAGCGGCTTCCGGCGGGAAGGCGCCGAAGGGCAAGCCGCGTGATCTCCACGCGGTCGGGCGTCTCGTCCCCATACGCGCCGAAGGTGAAGTACCCGTCAAGCCCCGCGTGGCGGAGCTTGCTCCACGCCGTGGAACGGAGGTTGCCCGTGACAAGCCCGAGCGCGACACCGCCTTCCGTCAGGGCGGCGAGCAGTTCCGGCACGCCGGGAAAGACCTCCGGGGGCAACTCGTCCATCGCGTCATCCAGGTGACGGGCAAGACGCAGAAAAAAATGTTCCTCTTTCGCGGGCGGATTCGGGACGCCGCACGTCGCGCACATGGCGCGAATCACGCCGGAGTCCGTCGCCCCCGCGAAGGAGATCCCGTCGATGTCGGGATACTCGATCCCGTAGACTTCGACGAACGCGCGCGAGAAGGAACGCCGCCCCACCCCTCTCGCAAAGAGCATCGTCCCGTCGATGTCGAACAAAACGGCGGAACCGGCGTTCATGCGCGCTCCCCATTTTCCGGCTTCGCCTTCGAGAGGAGTTTGTATTCCACACTGTCGAGCAACGCCTGCCAGGAGGCTTCGATGATGTTCTCCGAAACGCCGACCGTCCCCCACTGCTGCTGCCCGTCGCCGGATTCGATCAACACGCGCGTAAGCGCGCGCGTGGCCTGATCCGGATCGAGGATACGCACACGGAAGTCCTTCAAGGCGACGTCGCGGATCTCCGGGTAGAAGCGCGTCAACGCCTTGCGCATCGCCTCGTTCAACGCATCGACGGGGCCGTGTCCCTCGCCGGCGGTCAGCTCCGTCTGCCCGTTCACCTTGACCTTGATCGTCGCCTCGGAAACGCACGGCACCTCCCGGCCCCGCTTTTCGACGATCACGCGGAACCCCTCCAGTTCAAACGCGGGCGCGTGGTGCTTCAACATTTTTTCCACGAGGATCTTGAACGAGCCGTCCGCCGACTCGTACGCATACCCGATTTTCTCGCGCTGTTTCACCTCTTGCAGAAGCGACCGGATCGTGTCGGTTCCGAGCGAGGCCGTGTCGATCCCCAGTTCGGACGCCTTCTGGCGGACGCCCGCGCTTCCGGCGAGTTCCGAGACAAGCAGGTGGCGCTTGTTGCCGACAACCGCCGGATCGATATGCTCGAACGTCCTGGGATTCTTGAGCACGCCGTTGACGTGCGCGCCGGCCTTGTGGCTGAAGGCGTCGTCGCCGACATACGGAGCCGCCGGATCGGGACGGAGGTTGACCAGATCCGCCACGAGGTACGAGACCTTGCGGAGGTTTTTCAACTGTCCCTCGCCGATGCAGGGATGACCCAGCTTGCAGGTCAACGCCGGGATAATGCTCACCAGGTTCGCATTCCCCGTGCGTTCGCCGTACCCGTTCATGCATCCCTGCACCTGGCGCGCGCCGCCCCGGACCGCCATCAAACTGCAGGCGACCGCCATCTCCATGTCGTTGTGCGCGTGGATGGAGACCAGCGCGTCGGGGAAACGGGCGCAGACGGCACGGGTTGTCTCGAAAATCTCGTCCGGCATCGAACCGCCGTTCGTATCGCACAACACCAGTCCGGCCGCGCCTTCCCGCAACGCGGTTTCCAGCACGCGCATCGCGTATCCGGCATCCTCCCGGTAACCGTCGAAAAAATGCTCCGCGTCGAAAAACACCTTGCGCCCGCGCGAAGAGAGGTATCCCACGGTGTCGGCGACCATCTGCAGGTTGTTCGCCGGCGTCGTGTGGAGGACGTCGCGGACGTGCAGCGTCCACGCCTTGCCGTAGACGGACACGTACTCGGTCTCCGCCTCCAGCAGGGCCTTCACCATCGGGGCGCGTCCGATCTCCTCGTCCGCGCGGCGCGTGCTTCCGAACGCGACAATCTTCGCGTGGCCGAATGTTTCCTTCGCCGCCGTCGTGAAGAACTGGCGGTCTCCCAGGTTCGCCCCCGCGAAACCGCCCTCGATGAAATCGACGCCCAACTCGTCCAGGATATGCGCGAAGCGGATCCTGCCCGCGTCGGAAAACGAAACCCCTTCGCCCTGCACACCGTCGCGCAGCGTCGAATCGTAGATGGATACACGCTCTCTCGTCACGTTCATCATAGACGGTACGGGGTTACTTCATGCGCCCGGTGTACGCCTTTTCCGCACGGGTGTCGAGCGTCTTCTGGAAGAAGGCGTTCGCCGCCTGTTCGCGACTGCGGTCCCACGGGCGCGGGCCGCCACGGAGCTGGACGGTCCAGAGCTTCAACTGTTTCCGGTGCCAGTTGACCATGCAGTTCGTGCCCCACGCGCCGCCGTGGCCGAACCAGGCGTCCTCGTTGTCCGCTTCCGGCGCGGTCAGCCCGAGCGAGTAGCCGCCCAGCCCCTTCGGACGGGTCGAGACGGCGAGGATACGCTTGACCGTCTCCTCCTTGAGGATACGGACGCCGTTCTCGCCGAGACCGAGGTTCATCAGCATCTTGTAGAACTTGAGCTGGTCGTTCGCCGTCGTCCACAACCCCGCGCCCGCCGAGGGGAACACGCGGTCGTCGGAATACGGACGCTGCATCGACCGGTCGTCGCGCGTCCAGGCGGCGGGCTGCCCCTTGCGGCAGGTGTACATCTCAATCTGCTTCGCAAGCTGCTCCTGCGTCGGCCAGAAACCGGAGGACTTCATGCCGAGCGGGTCGAGCACCCGCTCCTTGAGGAACGCCTCCCAGCGTTTGCCGGTAATCCGTTCGACGACGGCCGCGCCGATGTCGATGCCGACGTTCGAGTACTGCACCTTGGTGCCGGATTCAAAGAGGAGCGGCTGCGAGGCCGCCGTGAGGGCGACGCTCCGGAGCGGCATCCGGCGCGACCATCCGCCCATCCCGTGGAAGTTCGGCAGTTCGAACGGGAACCCGCCCGTGTGGTTCATCACCATGCGCACGGTGAGCGCGTTCTTCGCCTTGGCGAGCCGGCGCACCCCGTTGGTGTCGGCCTTCTGCTCCACCCACAGCGTCCCGAATTCCGGGATGTACTTCGCGACGGGATCGTCCAGGTTGAGTTTCCCCTCTTCCACGAGGATCGCGATCGTCACGCCGCAGAACCCCTTCGTCTGCGAACACTGCATATACACGTCATCCATCGTGATGGGACGCTTCTTGGCGACATCCGCATACCCGACGCAGGCCGTCTCCTGCTTCCCGTTCTGATAAAACACGCTGATCGCCCCGGGGAGTTCCCCTTTTTCGACAAACGGCTTCAACGCATCCGCCGCGAACGACGTCCCCGCGTCAACGACTTCCGCATGGACCGACCAGCCGACCAGACCGGCAGCCACGAGGGCCGCCGCCAACATGATTTTGTGTAGTTTCATAATGCCCGATTATACCCCCACCCTCCCCCCGGACGCAAGAAAAATGAAAGAATGACGAATCCTCTGCGCCTCGGTGTGAGATAAAAAATAACCACTTGTTTTCGATCACCCGCAAAGGGAGGGACGCGCCCCGTCGCGTCCGCAGCGTGGTAGAACGGGCAGCTTGCCCGTTCAAGGACGTGCGACACGCGACAATCGACAAGCGGCTACGACATCCGACGCCCGACAATCGTCACTCGGACGCGACGGGGCGCGTCCCTTCCAGAGGATTTTCGCCACCTTTGTGCTCTTTGTAGCTAGAA
>JAGAEL010000186.1 GCA_017613085.1 Kiritimatiellia bacterium
GGGGGGATGGTATCATAGGTGCTTCCACGACGGGAAGGCGCCGGCCGGGTGGTCGGTGCGCAAGCCGTCAAGGCGGGGGCGTGTACGTGAGGGCGCGCATAACCCCACTCAATTGGGAAAGTTGTTAGAGGATTCACACATGGCGACGGAGATACACTGTCACAAATGCGGCACAAAGAATACGGGCGATGCAAAATTCTGCTCAAACTGCGGAGAAAGCCTTTGTGTTAAAAAGGATGCGGCGAGTACAGCCGATGGACTTGCGGATGTTTTAAATTCTGCGGATCCCGAAAAGACATTTGTCCGTCGTTTTGCGTGGATTTGGTCTTTGCGCGGGAGGTCTACGCGTAAAGAGTTTCTGATTATAAGTGTACTCTGTATGATTGCCTACTTTGTGTTGTCCCACAAATTGAAGGTACAGATGGGGCTTTTTAATGAGTCATCTGATTTGGGGCCAGCGGCGCTTACGTTCATTACAAATATTCTACTGGTAACCGGGACAGCCGCAAGCTTATTGGCTGTTTTCTGGGTGATTTTTGCCCTGTTCGTTCGTCGTCTGCACGATACGGGGCGTAGTGTCCGGTTGCTTTGGGGGCTTGTCCTATTGGCTGCACTACCCGTTTCTTGGCTCTTTTTTTGGCTCTCCTGTATGGTGCCTTCTGGTTGGTGTTACCCCATTTTTCCCATTTGTTCCGTTTTGTGGTACATGGGGATTATATGGTTATTCATTCTTTTTGTTTTTGCCTTATTCTGTGAGGGCGTACAGGGACCTAATCAGTATGGGGAAGATCCTAATCCGAAACGCCGTACCGGCGGTAAAATGAGCCGAGTTGTCGAATCGCTCTTTGAAAAAATAGAATCAGGCGTGAAGGCAACGGGGTCGGTTATGATGAAGGCATATAAAAAATTAAGCTTCAAGGATAAACCGAGAAAGAAGTTGGCGATCGTTATCATGGCTCTGGTATTGTACTTGCTTGGTTTCGTATTAAACGTCTTTGATGTGGACCGTTTTCTTCCCATGCCTATGCCGCCGAGAATTCACTTGCATTTTGGATCGTCCAAATAATCCGCCTGTGCAGCGGATCGTGACTTTCAGGGCCCCCGCGCCCTTGTTACAAGGACGAAACGCCCTTCACGCCGGTAGGGAATGGAGGCAGGTGCGGTAGAGGCCATTCGGGCCGATCACGCCGAAGGATTTCCCGGCGGGGCAGGGGGTGTGGTTCGGATCGCCCCATTTCGCGAGAAGTTCGGGGGGCGTGTCGCGACGACATTCGCAGATGAATTCGTCACAGAACGAGTAGGGGACACGCCCGTCGGGAAGGGCGCGTATCCGTTCTTTGACGTCCTCCCATTCTTGGCGTGTGACCATCCATTCTTGACTCGCCCGCGCGCGTCCGCCCGCGATCACGGGGCCGACCTGGATCGTGACCGCGCCGGAGAGAACGGCGGCGGCGAACATATCGACGGCCTCATGCAGATTCGCTTTTGTGACGGTCAGGGAGACGGCGATCGGCCATTTCAATTCGGCGGCCCGTGACAGGATGGTAAGAAGCCGCTTATAGCTGCGGCGCGTGCCCGTCATCGCACCGTATGTCCGCAACCCCTGCAACGAGGTCGCGAGACGGACGCGGCGCCGCTTGAACGCCTTGATCAGCTGTTCCGTGAGGCGGCTTGCGTTCGTAAAGAGGGAGAGGGTTGCATCGGGCAGCGTGTGCCGTGCATGGTCGATAATCGCGAAGAGGTCTTTCCGTAAAAGCGCTTCGCCGCCGGTGAAGAGGAGGTCGCGGACTCCGTCCGCCGCACATTTATCGATGACGGCGTTCCAGCCGTCCGTATCCAGTTCCGGCTTGGCAAGGTCGGGATACTCGTGCCAAATGCAGTAACAGTACGGACAGCGGAAATTGCATCTCGCCGTTAACTCAAGCGTTACATGGCGGGGGTAGCGCATGACGTCCGGTTATTCCTCATCCTCCTTCGACATCAGATACTTTCCCCTCAACCTTCCGTTCCTGTGTCGTTTTTCGTTTGCGGCATTGGGTTTAGACTGCGGGGCGGGGGCATCCTTCCCCTCCGGCGGCGTGACATCGCCCGACGTGTTCCGGGATCCGGTTTCGTTCACGGCGTTGGTCTGCAGTTCGGGAGGGCAGGGGTAGCTCCCCATCGGCACACGCGGCGAGTTGTCGCGGCAACCGGTGAACACGGTTGCGATCCCCGCGAGGAGACCGCCCAACGCCTTCCCGGAGAGGAGGGCTTTGTCAATCATCCGCTGGCGGATCCGGTTCTTTTTCGACAACTTCATGTCACTTCGTCCCTTTCTCCGCACGAAGGAGCTTGAGCGCGACCTGCACGGCGCAGGGTTCTTCCTTGCCCGTCCAGTCCTGTGCGGCGATCCATTCCGAAGCCGAGAAGAGACGCTGTGCCGCCTCTTCGTAGGAGATGCCGCCGAGTTCCACAAGCAGGCGGATGCCCCGGTCGATCAGCTTCTTGTTGGAGACGGAGACCCAGCTCATCCAGTTACCCGCCACGCGCCCCATCGCCGCCATCGTGCCGGTGGAGAGGTTGTTGAAGGCGAGCTTGACCGCGAGGTGCTTCCAGATTTCCAGCGGGGAAGAGGCGATGGGCATCTTGATGCAGATGCCCTCGGTCTGTTCCGGACCGATGTGGAAGTAGATCTTTTCCGGCCAGGCGGCGGCGAGACGGTCGGCGGCGGCGAGATACCCGGCGGGGCGGTCGCCCACGGTCAGGATCACGGCGGCGGCGCGTTCGTACCCCTTGATCCGTTCCGGCGCGGGTTCGTTGCCGATCATGTAGGTGATGAGGTCGGAGTATTTGATGAGCGGCGGCGAGTCGATGAACCGCTGCGGCATCTTGAGCGAACGGGCGTCGTCCGCCGTGAACTCCAGGCAGCGGGGATGCCGGCGCATCATCTCGCTCCAGCACGCCTCCGTCGGGTGCAGGGGGTTCTTCACGAACGCCCAGCTCTGCGCGAGGTTGCGGTCGCGGCTCGAACGGAGCGGCGGCAGCATGAACGTCGGCGAACGCTCGGTGTTGTCCGTGAAGAGGTCGAGCATACAGGCGTCGGCGAGATAGGTGATGCGCCCGTGCTTTTCATAGACGGACTTCTCGAATTCGATCGCCTTGACGAGGCCGGCGCGTCCGCCGGGCGACTCCAGTCCGGCGAGCAGGTTCTCGAAGGCGAGCGTGTAGTCCTTGGCCGTCTCGTTCGCGAAACGCGGAAGGACGCGCACGAGCGCGGCTTCAAGCGCGCAGGAGCCGAGCAGCTGTTCGGAGGAGGTCGCCTGCATGCGCGTGGAACCGGCGACGGACATCGACCCGCAGTAGATGTCCAGCACCGTCACCTTCGGGTCGTCGATCGCCTCGCGGCAGCGGTCGAGGTACCCGCGCAGAAGGTCCGCCGGGTTGTTGAACACGAGGAAGCATTTCGCGCCGTGTTCGGAGGCGTAGCGGAGCGTGCCGAGAACCGAGGAGGTCTCGCCGCCCTCGGTGATCGCGACGAAGGTGTCGCCCTCGCCGACCTGCAACGCCGCGGCCTGGCGGCGCCCGCCCTCCGCGTAGTCCTCGAAGAATTCGACGGATTTGATGAGCGCGAAGTCGCCGCCCGTCATAATGGAGGCGCTGCGGTCCGCGAGCGCGCGTTCGGCGGGCGTCAGTTCCGCCGCCCGGCGGTAAAAGAAGTCGCGCCACATCGATTCAAGCAGGATGGAAAGGCGTCCCGTCGCCCCGCATCCGGAGAAGATGATCCGCCCTTTCGGGGCTTTCAGGGTTTCGACCATGGACGAGACCAGTTTCTCGAACTTTTCGCCGGCGAAGACGTGGCGCATGGTGATGGGGATCTGCCGGTCGCCGCGCTGCAGGCACTGGACGCCGGCGAGCGTCGAACGCGCGAAGTCCTCTTCAAGCGTCGCGGTGATGGGGTTGGACTGTTCGGTGGGCAGGAATCCGAGGTGGAACTGCTTTTCGTTGTCGATGAAGTCCCGCGCGCTGGCGCGGGCCGTCGGGGAACATTCGAACGCGCCGGCCGACAGGCAGCCGGCGGCGACGAGGGAAGAAAGGAAAATAGCGTTTGTCGTTTTCATGGGACGAGTTTACCACGGGGAGGCCGCCCGTGTCGAGAGGTTAGATACAAAAAATGAGGCGCGGGTTCAACCCCGCGCCCTTGTTGCGGCAGACCGTATGCCTACTCTTTGTCGTCGTCTTTCTTGCCGCCCTTTTTCTTCTTCTTCGCGTCTTCTTCGTTCTGCGCGTAGGCTTCGCGGTAGAACTCTTCGCCGTCGGCGGCGGGGTCGTACTCCTCGCCGGGGGCAAGCTCCTTGAGCTCCCCTTTCAGGTAGGCTTCTTCCAGGCGTTCAAACAGGCGCAGCAACTTGATGTTCAAGGTGATCTTGCGGCGTTCGACCAGGCTGATCATCGTCTGATACGTCCCCAGGCAGTCGCCGAACTCGCCCTGGGTCATCCCCATCGCGAGGCGCAGCTTGCGGCAACGCTTGTAAAGGTCGCCTTCCTTCGCTTTTTCGGCGGAGGTCTTTTTGAACGTGCGGCGCATCCGGACCTGTTTCGCCTTCGGCACCTTGAAGAGCTTTAAGATGCGTTCGCTCTTTTTCTTCGCCCCCTTCTCGGTTGCTGCCTTCTTCACGGCAGCCGCCTTCGCGGGTTTCGTCTCTTTCGACGCTTGAGCCTTCGGCTTCGCGTTCTTCACGTTCTTCTTTGCCCCCGCCGATTTCGTTGCGGCGACCTTCTTTTCGAGCTTCTTCATCAACAATCCCCTTCCGTTGCGGCATCCCGGTTCTCCGGTAACTCCCGTACAACCGCGCCAAGCGCGGTGTCATGTCGCGCACGCCCGCAACGTCATCCATGCGGATGTACTTGTACGGCGCAACACGCAATAATTTTTATCAGAACGGGAACCCCTTGGCAAGTAAAATCGCAAAAAAATCGATTTTTTCCGGAGCGGCGGAAATTTTTTGAAAAAAAGCCCTCGCGGGGCTGTTGATAACTTTCGGCGGGACGTGTCCGGGTTTTTGGAAAGGCTTTCCGTTTTGCCGTAACTCGCATACGTATGCAAATTACGCCTATAGGGGTTGTCTGGCGTGTACCGTCCGGGGGCCGGAAGAGCCTGTTGAAAACTTCTTCTTGACAGCGTAAAAAACGATGTGCGGAGAAAGCGTTTTTTTGAAGTAACTATTGATTCTTCAATAATTTATCGATGGTCGCCAAACTGTTCATAACCTGTTTATGAATTGAACATTCTTTTTCTCTTGCGAAGGGACGGAAAATGTGCTTTAACAGAATCCGTTTTTTGAGCGCGAAGTCAGGAATCCATTTGGACGAGAGCTGGTTTTCATGGACAAAGTGATGGAATTGTGGCAAAAAGCCTGCGCCCTTTTGAAGAGAGAATTGGCGGGCAACACCTACGAGGTGTGGATCGGCGTGTTGAAGCCTCCGACCTTGTCGGGCCAGACGTTTGTGTTCGCGGTGGACAATGAGTTCCAGGCGAACTGGCTTGGGGATAATTACGCGAAGATGATCGCCGACGCGCTTTGCGCGGCCGGTGCTCCGGCGGGGATCGACCTTTCGTTCACCGTCGCCCCGCAGGAGCCGGTGGCGCCGGTTCAGCCGCCGGCGGAGGTTCGTCAGGCCGCGGCGCCGGCTCCCGCGCCCGCGCGCCGTCCAGGACAGAGCGCGCAGGAGGCCGCGTTGAATCCGGAGTTCACCTTCGAAAACTTCGTGACCGGCCCTTCGAACAGCTGGGCGTACAACGCGGCGGGCGAGGTCGCGCGCCGCCCCGGGCGCGCGTACAATCCGTTGTTCATCTACGGCCCCACGGGGATCGGCAAGACGCACCTGATGCAGGCGATCGGCCACCGGATCCTGGAGAAGGGGAACGGTTCGATCCGTTACGTCACATGCGAAGCGATGTTGAACGATTACGTCGATTGCGTCTCGCACAAGGAGAAGTTCGACAATTTCCGCAAGCGATACCGCAGGACGGACGTGTTGATGGTGGACGACATTCAGTTCTTGACGGGAAAGGAAGGCCTCCAGGAAGAGTTCTTCAACACCTACAACGAGCTGTATACGCGCCACAAGCAGATCATTATGACCAGCGACCGCCCGCCGAAGGAAATCGCGGGACTGACCGACCGCCTGGTCTCGCGGTTCGGCGAGGGGTTGGTGACGCAGATCGAATGTCCGAATTTCGAGACGCGGCTGGCGATCCTCCGTTACAAGCAGTCTGCCTGCGAAGTGCGCCTCCCCGACGAACTGCTGACCTTCATCGCCAACAACATCACGTCGAACGTCCGTGCCCTGGAAGGCGCGCTCACGAGCGCCATCTCCTACCTCTCGCTAAGCGGGAACGCCACGTTGTCGCTGGATGAACTGCGTGGATTGTTGAAGGACAGGCTGGACACCGAGTTGAAGAAAGACCCGACGTGCGACGAAATCAAACAGGCCGTTGCCGCCTACTACAACCTCCGGCTGACCGATATGTCCAGCCACCACCGGCAGCGTTCCGTCGCGGAACCCCGGCAGGTGGCGATGTTCCTCTGCCGCAAACTGACGAAGCGGTCGCTTCCCGAAATCGGGAACAACTTCGGGAAGACCCATGCGACGGTGTATCATTCCTGCATGAAGATCCAGGGACGCCTCGGCGTGGAGCGCGAACTGTTCGACGCGGCCGCCGAAATCACGCGCCAGCTCGGGCGCGACCCCGCCGTGTTGATGCAGGTCCAGGACTGACGGCAAGTCTTGCTTGTTTCCTCCCGCCGGCTATGGTATACTCGCCCCGTTTTTCAACGCGAGGGAATTCGTCATGGACAAACAGTTCGTCTGCATGAAGTGGGGCAAGTTCTATAACGCCGATTATGTCAACCGGCTGTATCGTTCCGTCAAACGGCACACCACGCCCCCGTTCGACTTTTTCTGCCTGACCAACGAGCCGGAGGGGATTGAACCGGAGGTCAAGATCCTCCCCTGTCCCGATGTCCCCATCCCGTCCCCGATGAATGTCCGGGGGTGGCGCAAGGTTTCCCTCTGGGGGAAACCCGAACTCACCGGGTTGAGCGGGCGGATCCTTTTCCTCGACCTCGACCTGATCATCACCGGTTCGCTCGACGAGTTTTTCACCTACGAGGGGAAGTCCGACTACATGGTCATGTACAACTACACGACCGGCAACAACATCGGCAACACCTCCGTCTTCCGTCTCACGATCGGCGCCCATCCGGAGGTCTACGAGAAACTGCTCGCCGCGCCCGAGGAGATGCGCCGGAAGTACCGCAATTCGCAGACTTTCGTGTCGCGCACGGCGCCGGGGATGGATTTCTGGCCCGATCCTTGGATCCGTCACTACAAAACCCACTGTCTGCGTCCGTGGCCGCTCTACCTGTTCTGCCAGCCGCGCATCTTTCCCGACGCGAAGATCATCGCCTGTACCGGGCATCCGCGCCCCGACGAGCTTGTCGCCGGCAAGTGGAAGAGCCCCTGGTACAAGAAGTTCTACAAGCACACGCCCCCCGTGGCGTTCGTCAAGGAGAACTGGAGGTAGACGGGTGCGCGTCCTGCTTGCCGACAACATGCAGCTGCGCCGTTACGGCAACGTGCGGATGCTCCCGGACGGGATGTTCGCCGCCGGAGCCGTCCGCAACGGCTGGCGCGTGATGGAGTTCTCCGACCGGGACATCGGGCGGTATTTGTCCGTGTGCGGCCTCCGCCCCGTCGGGGAGCGCCGCGTGAACCGGAAGCTGGTGGAAACCGCGCTCGCGTTCCGCCCGGACATCCTGTTGATCGGCCATTGCGACTTCATCCGCAACCGCGCCCTCGCCGAAATCCGTTCCGCCCTTCCGTCGTGCCGCCTCGCCCATTTCAACTACGACGCCATCTGGCAGGAGTGGACGTGCCGGCAGATCCGCGAGCGCATGGATAGCACGGACGGCGTTTTCACGTCCACGGCGGGAACCGGCCTGCGCCAGTTCCTGACGGGGCGCAACTTCGCCGCGTTCATGCCGACGCCGTGCGACGATGCGTTCGAGACGGAGGACAATTCCCGGAAGACGGTGTTCGAACACGACCTCCTTTTCTGCGGGCGCGACGCCCCCGGTTCGTTCCGCGACCGGTTGATGCGCGAGGTGTACGACGCCGTCCGCGACAAACTGCGTTTCGGCCTTTTCGGGATGTTCGGCCGCCCGCCCGTGTATAGCGCCGACTACGAGAACGCCCTCGCCGCCAGCAAGATGTCCCTGAACCTCAGCCGGGAAGACGGCTGGCCGCTGTATTCCTCCGACCGGATCGGGCATCTCATGGCGAACGGGATCCTTACCTTCCAGAGCGCCGGCGGAGGTTTCCAGCGCTTCTTCTCGGAACGCGAAATGGTTTTCTTCGACGGGGCGCGGGACCTGATCGATAAAATCCTCTACTACCACGCGCACGACGACGAACGCCGTGCCGTGGCGGCCGCCGGGCGGGCCGCCTACCGCCGTCTCTTCAACAGCGCGCGCGTTCTGAAATTCATGGCGGAGACCCTGACAGCCACCCCTTATTCCGAACCCTACGAGTGGGCGGACGAGGTGTACCGCTGAGGAGGGGGCTGGACGGCATGCACGGGAGGGCGCGTGTCCCCACGCGCCGTGCGACAAGCGCCACCCGACATTCGACAGGCGCCACCCGGACGGGACGAAGCCCGTCCCTCCCGCTCTTTCCTCTGCGTGAGATAAAAACAACAACAAGAACAATGATTGTCCCGTTTGTCCCGTTTGTCTTGTTTGTCTCGTTTGTCCCTTTCCTCCGCGCCTCCGCGTGAGACAACAAGGGCCACTAATTTGTGTGGTTTATGTATTTCTCTTTTCCGAAATTAAAGCCGGATGCAGGAGAGGGAGTGGGGCGGGAGGGTGACTTTCCCGTCCGAGACGGTAAAGGTGCGTTCGACCGGCACGACGCGGTTTTCGGCGCCGATGTCGTTGTAGGCGTCCGGCGACGCGCCGTCGAGGACGGTCCCCGTGAAGGACGCGCCCGCCGCGAGTGCGGAGAGGTCGAACGGGATCGCCTTGTCCGGCGACTTGTTCACCACGGCGAGGACGCGGCGCGAGCCGTCGTCCGATACCGTCAGCACGGTGTCCAGCATCGGTACGCTCGTCTTGCCGTCCGTCAGGTTTTCGCAGTCCACCTTGACGGGCGCGACGTTGGGTTCCAGCAGGTGCGTGTACATCCAGAACACATGGTACGAGGTGCGCTTTACGATGCCCTTGTCATGCACGAACACCGCGCCGCGCGTGTTCACGATGGGCGAGAAGTTCGCCATCTTCACGATGTCGCAGTGGCGCAGGCACGTGTTTAGGAAACACGCGGAGAA
>JAGAEL010000187.1 GCA_017613085.1 Kiritimatiellia bacterium
GCGGGTATCGAGCCGGCTCCCTTGATGATGCCGGTGGGCGTGGATTCGTATGCCTTTCCGGCTTTGTCGCAAACTTCTTTTCATGGTCTGCCCGGTATGTTGTCCGACTCGGTTCCTGACAAGTTCGGTAATGCCGTGATCGGTGCATGGTTACAGGCGCAAGGTCGATTGCCGGAAAGTCTCACGCCGATAGAACGACTTTGTCTTGAACGAAGTGAAGGAGGCGGTTCACGCCTGGCTCCGCTTTGCGGAAGAGGCGGAAGTCCGCGAGGACTTCGCCGCCGCCATCGCGCACACCCTTTCCCTTGCGTAAAACCGAAAAAGTTGCCGAAAGCCATTTTGCTCCGGTTCCGGCTTGTCATCCGGGGATGTTGTTCCTATAATGAAAGCGTCCATCGGGAACCAACGTGAAAGGGGATCAGGAAATGGCGGAAACGGATCGGAAACGGAAATCGAGAATCGGGCTGTATACCGCGGGGCTGAAGGCGTATTGGCCGCAGTTCGCGGGGCTCAAGGAGCGTCTGGAGGGATACGGACGTTTCATCGAAGGCGAACTCGCGTCGATGGAGGGCGTCGAGGTGTTCAACTTCGGGCTTGTCGATTGCTCGGAGAAGGGGATCGAGGCGGGCGAATATTTCCAGCGCAACCTCTGCGACCTCGTCTTCCAGCACATCGGCACGTACGTCACGAGCGATGCCGTGCTGCCCGTCCATCAGATCTGCAAGGCGCCGACCGTCATCCTGAACCTCCAGCCGTCGGTACAGGTGAACTACGCGAAGACCACGACCGGTGAATGGCTGGCGCACTGCAATGCGTGCCCGGCGCCGGAGATCGCCAATGCGTTCAACCGCGCCGGGATTCCGTTCCGCGTCGTTTCCGGGCTTCTCGGACTTCATGAGACGCCGGCGATTTCGATGGCGGACGAAACGACTGCCGGCCGCCCGGAGGCGGTCCGCGCCTGGCGCGAGATCCGCGAATGGGTACGGGCGGCGACGGTAAAGGCCCGCCTTTCCCGTTCCCGCTTCGGTTTCCTCGGCAACAACTATTCCGGAATGCTCGATATGTATTCCGACTTTACGATGCTTCAGGGCGTGGCGGGGATACATGTCGAACTTCTTGAAATGTGCGACCTCGCCAAGCGTCTCGCCGCCGTTACGGACGCGGAGGTGGCCGCGAAGCTTGACGAAATCAAGGCGATGTTTGAGATTTCGGAGGATTCGCCCTCCGACCCGCTCGCCCGGCATCCCGAACCGGAACAGCTTGAATGGAGCGCGCGGGTCGCCGCCGCGCAGGAACGGATGGTCGCCGATTTCAACCTTGACGCGCTTGCCTACTACTACCACGGCGCGGACGGGAACGACTACGAACGTCTGCAGAGCGGGTTCATCGTCGGGCACTCCCTCTTGACCGCGAAGGGTGTGCCCTGTTCCGGCGAAGGCGACCTCAAGACCGCGCTCGCGATGAAGATCAGCGACCTTCTCGGCGTGGGCGGGAGTTTCTGCGAAATCGTCGTCACCGATTACCTCAGGGGGACGATTCTCATGGGGCACGACGGGCCGTTCCACCTGGCGATCGCGAAAGGCCGCCCGATTCTGCGCGGGCTCGGGCTTTACCACGGCAAGCGCGGAAGCGGCGTCTCCGTCGAAGCGAAGGTGAAGGACGGCCCTGTCACCACGCTCGGCGTCACGCAGACGGGCGACGGCAAGATGAAGTTCATCGTCACGGAGGCGGAGGCGACGGATGACCCGATCATGGCGATCGGCAACACCCAGACGCATGTGCGCCCGGATGTCGATCCCGATACGTGGTACGAGCGTTGGCTCGTCGAAGCCCCCATCCATCATTTCGCGATGTCCGTCGGTCACAACGCGGGGCTTTTCCGCAAAGTCGCCGATTTGCTCGGCGTCGCGTTCGTCCGCGTTTAGCGCGGCTCACGCCCCTTTTGGGGAAACACACGGATGGATTAGCGGCTAACGCCGCTCACGGGAGGGACGGGCTTCGTTCCGTTCGTTCAGTTGCAAAGAAAGATTGACTTCTACTCGCCATCTGAATAGAATGACAACGTTTGTGTTTACCAGTCGTTCTGGTTGTTTTAGTGTTGAAGGAGGAATACAAATGATTCATACAGGACGTCCCCCCATCCGTGTCGGGATTGTCGGGCTGGGCCGCGCCGGGTTGCAGATGCATGGACCCGAGCTTGCGCGTTACCCCGACCAGTTCCATGTGCTTGCCGTGTGCGACCCGATTAAAGAGCGTCGCGATATTGCCCAGCAACAGTTTCCGCGGTGCCGCCTCTACCGGCGTTTTGAAGATATGCTGGAAGATACGGACATCGAACTGATCGATATCTGCACGCCCTCTACCTGTCACGTGCCGATGGCGATCGCCGCCTTGAAAACGAAAAAATGGGTGAATGTCGAGCGTCCGTTCTGCCTTGAGTACGATCAGGCGATGGTGTTGCGCGCGACGGCGATCAAGTCCGGCGGGCGGCTTCTCGTCCGCCACAATTACCGCTACGAGCCGGCGTTCGTCCAGACGCAGGAGATTATCGAGTCGGGCGTGCTCGGCCCGGTCTACGACATCAAGATCCGTCGCGGCCAGTTCCGCCGTCGCGACGACTGGCAGACGGTGAAGAGCTGCGGCGGCGGTATCTGCATGGCTTGGGGTCCTGCCTTCCTGGATCAGGCGCAGATTCTGCTCCGGACGACGCCGACGAAAATCTTCTCCGATTTCAAGCGTGTCGCCTCTGTCGGCGATGCCGAGGACTACATGCGGATCATCATGCGTAATTTCTCCGGATTGACGGTGGACATGGAGATTTCGGGCGGCCGCGTCGGTCTGGACCCGCTCTTCTGCGTCACGGGCGAAAAGGGGGAGTTCCGCCTCTACCCGAACGCCCCGGAAGGGACATTGCGCATACTGGATCCGACGAAGAAGCTTCCCCGTCGGCGTTCCAGTGTCCGAACGCCCCCGCTTGGCAGCTTCGGGACTGCGGAGACGATCCACTGGGTCGATAAGCAGATCCCCGTCGCGCCGAAGAACCGCGCCGGTATGGACGTCATCTGGCAGGACGTCTACCGCCAGATCCGTCAGAATATCCCGTACCCTGTCTCGCTGGACACCGCCATCGAGACGATCCGTCTGCTCACCCTCCTGAAGAAGGACAGCAACTATGCCTGAGACCGATTCGAAAGGACTGTGCGATCCGTTGCTCACCCTCCTCCAGCAGAATGCGCGTGAGAGCGACGAGGTGATCGCGAAAGAACTCGGGACGACGCCGGAGGATATTCGCGGGCGCATTTCCGATTACGAGCGACGGGGAATCATTCGAGGCTACCAGGCGGTCGTCAACACCGATCGCGTCGATGACGGCAGTGTACGGGCCGTCATCGAACTGCGCATCCGTCCGGAACGCGAGGGAGGGTTCGACCGGATCGCCCAGCGGATCAGCCGCTTCGCGCACGTGGAGTCCATGTACCTCATGTCCGGCGGATACGATTTGCTCCTGTTCGTCAAGGGGAAGAGCCTCCAGGAGGTCGCGAACTTCGTTTCCGCGCGTCTCGCCACGCTCGACGGCGTGCTGGCGACCGCCACCCACTTCATGCTCAAGACGTACAAGGACCGCGATGTCCTGATGGAAGGAGACCCGCAAGATGACCGGCTCCAAGTCACCCCTTAGGTTTGTCAGCCCGCTCGTCCGCGAACTCCCGAAGTCCGGCATCCGGAAGTTTTTCGACATCGTTGCCGGACGCAAGGACGTGATCTCGCTGGGTATCGGGGAACCGGATTTTACCACGCCCTGGCATATTCGCGAGGCGGCCATCGCCTCCTTGGAGGAGGGGTGGACGCACTATACCGCGAACCTCGGCATGCCGAAGCTCCGCACGGCTATCGCGGAGTATATGCGGAAGTCCTTCCATGCGGAGTACGACGGCATGAGCGAAGTGCTGGTCACCGTCGGTGTCAGCGAGGCGTTCGATGCCGCGCTCCGTGCTGTCCTCGCCCCCGGCGACGAGGTTATTTACCACGAGCCTTGTTTCGTCTCCTACGCGCCGATCATCCGCCTTGCCGGCGGTGTCCCCGTGCCTGTCGAAACATTCCGGAAGGACGAGTTCCGCGTGACGGTTGAACGGCTCGAAGCGGCCGTGACCCCGAAGACAAAGGCGTTGATCCTCAACTTCCCGAACAACCCGACCGGCGCGACCCTGTGCCGAGAAGACGTGGACGCCATCACGGATTTCGTCCTCCGGCACGACCTCGTCCTCGTCTCCGACGAAGTCTATTCGGAACTGACGTATGAAGGCGAACGCAACACGTTCGCGGGTGTGCCCGCCCTCCGCGACAACCTCATTTTCCTGAACGGTTTTTCCAAGGCGTGGGCGATGACCGGGTTCCGTCTCGGTTACGTCTGCGCCCCTGCGCCCGTCACCGATGCGATCATGAAAGTCCACCAGTACGGGATCATGTCTGCCCCGACGGTTTCCCAGGCGGCCGGCATCGAAGCCGTTGCGAACGGCGACGACGACATCCTTTCCATGCGGAACGAGTACCACCGGCGCCGCAATTTCATCGTCGCCTCCCTGAATGAAATGGGGTTGGACTGTTTCATGCCGAAAGGGGCGTTCTACGTGTTCCCGTCCATCCAGTCCACTGGGTTGACTTCGGATGAATTCGCCGTCCGGCTGTTGAACGAGAAGGCGGTCGCCTGCGTTCCGGGCACGGCGTTCGGGAAATGCGGCGAAGGGTTCCTGCGTTGTTCCTATGCGACCAGTATGCCGCAATTAAAAGAGGCGATGGCCCGTATGCGCGACTTTGTCCGGTCGTTGTAATTCAGCGTTCACTAGTTGATTTTGGCTTGACGGAATTCGACTTTGCGCAGCATCCGGATCTGGAGATAGGTGAAACCGACAAGTGTGACGCCGAGGAACCAGGCCATCGTGGTCGCCGTCGAAAACCGCAGGTTGTTGTACGCCTCTTTCCAGATGGCGAGCGAAAGCACGTTCGTCGCGTCGCCCGGTCCGCCGAAGGTGAGCAGGAAGATTCCCCCCATCCCTTGACAGGCGACGATGAACGCGCCCACGAAATTGATGACCATCAAGGGCAGCAACTGCGGGAAGGTGATGTGGCGGAACCGTGCGAAGATCCCCGCGCCGTCGATCGCCGCCGCCTCGTAGTAATCCGCCGGCAGCGAATGGAGCGCGGCGATGTAGATGAGGCTCGACATTCCAGCGCTCGCCCACACGCCGGGCAGGATGCAGCAGACCATCGCCAGGGCGGGGTCTTGCAGCCATCCCTGCCGCGAACCGCCGAAGAACGCGAGCAGTTGGTTGAGCATGCCGTTTTCCGTCGGATCGTACATCATCTTCCACAACAGGGCGATAACCAGTGCGCTGGTCAGATGCGGCAGAAAATAGAGCGTCCGGAAAAAGATCTTCCCCCTCGGAATCTCTGAAAGCAGGAGTGCGAGGAGAATCGGCGAGAGGAAACCGAGGAAGAGCGTCAGCGCGACGTACTCCCACGTCCGCCCCCACGCTTTCCAGAACCCCGCGTCCGTCGCCACCGTGATAAAATTGTCCAGTCCGGCGAAGACCGAGCCGCCGACGATTTTGTAGTCTTGGAACGCCATCACCGCACCGCGTAACAGCGGGTAGTACGCCCACACTGCGATGCTTGCCACCGCCGGCGCGAGAAAGAGCCACGGAAGGAAACGGCGTGGCGTCGCGGCCGTCCCCCGGACGGGGGCGGCTGTAGCCGCGTCCCCCGCCGGTTTACGCCAGGCGATCCAACCGCAGACCAGCAATGTGACCGCGAAGACGCCCGCGATGACCCGTGCGACCGGCCGCCGTTCCGCCAGTACGCTTTCCGGGACTTTGAACATCAACCCTTGGTTGGCGTCCGCGTTGATGCCGCGCAGTGCCGCCGCGTAGTCGAACGTCTCGCCCGTGTCGGCGAGTATCACGCCGAGGAGGCGCCGGTCGACGAGGTCCGAGACCGCTTGCCAGAATCCCGCGTAGGGTTCGGTACAGGCGCGGACTTCGCCTTTTTCCAGCCGTTCGTACATCCGTCGGATCGAGGTCGGCACTTCGTCCAGATAGTCCGTGAACCCGAGGCGGATAAGATCCGCCGGTACGCACCAGCGTGCGTGGCCGTCCAGCACCTTTTCCTTCACGTCTTCGTCGTTCACCGTCTGGCTGGCCAGCTGCTCGACGCATTTCCAGACAAGGTCGCGTTCGCGTTTCGGACGCCGGGCGACACCTTCCGTCATGCTGTAGAAATGCTTGTGCGCCTGGAGGACGGGTGTGACCGACTTGTCGCGCGCGGGGAAGGGCATGATGCCCACCATGTCCGGCTCCAGGTTGGAATCGCGTGTCAGTTGTTCGACCAGTTCCGCGCCGGAGAAAAGGGCGACGACCTCGCCCTGCGCGAAGAGTTGCGGCAGGTCTTGCGTGAGGCGCGGAAGCGCACGCACCACGCCCTTGATGACATCTTCGTCCTTGAATCGCACGACGCGCCCGTCGACTTCGACCGCCTTCGCGTCGAGCGCGGCCCGGTCCAGGTTGACCGGTTTTCCGGTTTCGGGGTCGCGGATCCACGGCGCCCACGCGAGCTTGTGGAAGAATCCGGCGGCGGCGATCGCCTCCGGCGAATCGAAATTCGCCCGCAAGACGCCGTTGGAGGAAACGACCAGTTCGCCTCCGGCGGACTGGACCCAGGGGAGCCAGCCCCAGGGGCGGTTCTCCGCGCCGAACGCGCGCTGCCCGCGTTGCACCTTCGCGCCGCCGACGGTCTTGCGCGGGAAGGTGAGCCGCTGGCACCACGCGAAGAATTCATCCCACGTCCCCGGCACGTATTCGGGGTCAAGCCCCGCCTGTTTCACGAGGTCTTTCCGGTAGACGATGCCGTAATACCAGATGCCCGCCTGGGGAATCCCGTAAACCTTGCCGTCGCGGGTCGCGACGCGGCGCCAAAGCTCGGGCACGTCCTTCCAGCCGGGCCACCGCGCCTCGGCGTCGGAAATCTGCCCGTCTCCGTCAAGGTCGTCGCCGATCCACTCGTTCAGCGGGTAGATGAACCCCTGTTCGATATCGTGCCGGATAATGTGGAACCAGCACTGGTAAATGTCCGGCGCCGTGCCGCCCGCGAGCGAAAGCATGAACGGGGCGCGCCCGCCCGCGCCGGGCAGGGAAAGCCCGCCCCATTTCTGCGGGTTGAGCGACGGTTCGGATGCAGCGAGTTTCAGAATCTGCCTGGTGACGGCGTTTTCCGGGCGGTCCGGATCGTATCCCTGTAGGAACGTGACGGTCACCGGGGCGTCCGCAGGCGCGGCGGAAAGCCCCCCTGCGGCTGCCAGAAAGAGGATGGGAAGGACGAGCCGCCGCATCAGAGCGGCACCTTGTCGAGCAGGGCCTTAATCGGGCCGATTTCATTCGTGGCGCGAAAGATGTTTTCGTGGCAGATCATGGCGGTCAGGCCGATCTGCGCCATCTCTTCTTTGAACGCCGTCTGTAGACTGCGGAAATCCACCGTTTCGGGGACGACGACTTGCGCGATGTACACGACGCGCCCTTCGTCCTGCGAAACCCCCCAGTCTTCGATGTTGATACCGTTGGCGACGAAAAACGAGGAAATCCGGAAAATCGTCCCCGGCTTGTCCTCGCCGACGGTCATCGCGACGAACGACGCGCCCACGGGCACGACAGGCTGGGCCGGCGCATCCGGGCAGCGCGTCACGGAGATGTTCGCCTCGGCGTGAACGGTGCCGAATTTCTCCTGCAGCAGCCGGCTGAGTTCCGTCTCGGATAACGCGGCCTCGAACTCCGCCGTGAAAACAAGGTTGAAATAACCGTCCAGCACCGTCTGGCGGATACTGCCGATATTGCCGCCCGCCTCGAAGACCGTGCCGGTGATGTCTCGCAGCAAACCCACACAGTCTGGGGTCAGAACCGCGACGATAAAGCGCGACTTCTTCTCCTGGCTATCCATATCACTTCGCGTCCCCGTAGACGACCTTTCCGGAACCCTTCTTGATCCTGCCGATGAGGACGGGGGCTAGACGGAGGCGTTTCAGGACATCCATCGCCTTGGCGGCGTCCTCCTTGCGGAGGATGATCACGAAACCGATACCCATGTTGAAGACGCGGTACATCTCGTCGTGGTCAACGTGGCCCTGGCGTTCGATCAGGTTGAAAATCGTCGGCGGAACCCAGGAGAGGCGGTTGATTTCGGCATCGACCGTCTTGGGCAGGACGCGCGGGATGTTGTCCACGAACCCGCCTCCCGTGATGTGCGCCATGCCGCGGATGGGGATTTTCTTCTCCATGATCGCCGTGACGGGCTTCAGGAAGCTGCGGTGTACGGCGAGGAGGGCGTCGGCAACCGTGGTGCGCGTCCCCGGCACAAGATCCTGCGGGGTCAATCCCATCTGGTCGAAGATGACGCGGCGGGCGAGCGAAAAGCCGTTCGTCTGGAGGCCGCCGGAAGGCAGCCCGATGATCAAGTCGCCCGCACGGATCGAGGAACCGGTGATCAGCTTTTTCTTCTCGACCGTCCCGACGATCGTCCCGACCAGGTCGTATTCGCCGATCGGGTAAAGCCCCGGCATTTCGGCGGTCTCGCCGCCGAGCAGGGCGCAACCGTTTTCCTGGCAGGCTTTGCAAAGCCCCCAGACAACGTCCTTGAAAATCTGCGTGTCGAACCGGGAGGAACCGATGTAATCGAGGAAAAAGAGCGGTTTCGCCCCTTGTACAAGGATGTCGTTGACGCAGTGGTTCACGATGTCCTGCCCGACGGTCGTGTGGCGTTTGGCCATTGCCGCGACCTTGAGCTTCGTGCCGACGCCGTCTGTACTGGCGACCAGCAGGCTTTCCGGTCCGGGGGACTTGAATAGGCCGCCAAAGCTTCCGATGCCGCCGACCACCCCTTTGGTGTTGGTCTCGGCGACCATCTTCTTGATATGTTCAACACCCGACATTTTGGAATCGATGTCCACGCCGGCCGCCGCGTAGGCGCCGACCCGCGCCGTGGGTTCGTGTTTCGTCACCATGTTGAATCCTCTCCGTTTGGGCTTTGTCCGTGTTTCTTTGCACAAAAACGGAGTCACTATAGCACACCTTGGCGGCGATGACCAGCAAAAAATGAGGGGAATCCGGTTTTTTGGCGGAAAATTGCCGAAAGACGGAAGGCGGAGGTGTTATTGGTTCACCAGCCAATCGCAAAACGACGACAATTGGGCGTCATTTGTGAGGTTTGCCGCATAGTCCAGGAGACCGCTCTGGAGCTGGTTATAGATTTCCTCCGCCATCGCTTTTTCAATCGCACCGCCGACAAAGGCGATATAGACCTTCTTGAACGTGGCACGGATTCTGTCGAGTGCGGCACGGGCGGTTTTCCAGTGTTCATCGGCGCCGGCCGGGTCGATGCCGCCCTTCAGTTCACCCATGACGACATAGTTCTTCTGGTCTGCAAGGATTGGCGCAAGCGATTTCGCGTCAATACTGTCCGCAACCTTGTTGAACACGACCAGATCCACGTTCTTCGACACGCCCGGAATGTTGACGTTATGGACGAGCATACGCTGGTATTCGCCATTCTGCCACTTGATCGCCTTGGCATATTCTTCATCATGTCTCGTGCATTGTGTGCCGTCTATCCATTTTCCCTCGCTGTGAACGGCGAAGGATGAATGTCGCAACCGCAAATGGGCAGCCATCTTGTGGGAAACTTTCATACGAGCAATCATTGCATCGGCGTTTTTCATGTGTTTGTCAATTTGCGATCCGCGTAAACGCAAATATCGATACACGTCCCCGCAATGAGATTTATTCCGTGAGACTTTCAACGCCATGGATAAGTTTCCGGCCTCTTCAATAAAAGACTTAGCAATATCTTCCCGCCAAAATGCCACTGTCTCAGACCATGCTCGATAGTCATCGCCACTAGTGACAAGGTTTCTATAATCAGTGACGCAAGGGAAACGCATTCTTGTTTCACACAACGACACGGAAGAGCGCGCGAACGGATCTTCAGATTGAGTACCTATCGACAAGTCCATATTAAGAGTCTTATCCATGATTGGCGTATTTGACCTTTATTGATGTAGGAGACTTCGTTGCAGACTTATAAGGATCGCGTTCAATTTGTTCCCCCCTCACTTCTACAAGAGTATGTTGGTTTCTGCTCGAATACGAAGAATGGTTGCCTCAATATTTGTGGTTCTTCTGGTCTTACATACTCAAGAACCTTTGTCGGCTGCACTACCAACGGATAAGCCGAATCTACTTTCTTTATTGCGCGTCCGACAAATTCTCCAAGTTTAACAGGGACGGCATTACCAATAATCTGTTCCACTTCCGACTTTGCACCAACCATCACCCATTCACTTGGAAATGTCTGAATTAGGCTTCTTTCCTTGGTAGTTAGAGGGCGTAGGTTTTTTGTAGTGACAGGTGCGGCATCGCCTGGATGTCCCGGATATCCATTTGGAATCGGGCGATTTACTCCCCGCACAGTAGGACTTGGTTCGTCAATGCTGAATATTCCACGCCTTGCATAACTGCGTGGATGGCGGTAATAGAAATCTATCCCAAGTGAATCTCCAAGATAGTCCCTTATCGTCATTGGTTTGTCTGACTGCATTTCTTTGTAGATGTCTGTCAAAGACACCTTTGGCATTCTTAATGAACCTACCACGACAACCCGCTTGCGCTTTTGCGGTGCGCCGCACAATGACGCATCCAATATTGCGATTGTTAGATGATAACCCGCTTCCTCAAAGATACCCAATGCCTCTCGGTAGATTTTTGCCTTGACCGCACGGTCTACATTTTCCATAACAAAAAGTTGTGGTCGTATCGCACAAACGATCCTTGCATATGCGGTTGTAAGTTCTGCTCGGCCACCTCGTTCATCACGTTTACCCGCAGATGAGAAATCCTGACAGGGCGGCCCGCCCACGATTACAGACGGTTTCCATTTGAAGATTCGCTCAACAGAAGCATCAACATCCGAGAGGTCTTGACGATAGGCGGAATGCCCGGTGATGTTTTGATTATAGAAGTTGATAGCTGGCTGCCACCAATCAAATGCGGCTACAATATCGAAACCCGCATTTTGAAGTCCCTGCGACAATCCACCTCCGCCGCAAAACAAGTCAACTGTTCTAAACTTATTCATCGAAGATATCCTTTGAGAAGAAGAGTATTGCATCAAAACGACGTTCAGGGCTTAAAAACTTATGTCCTCCTCCAAGTACAATATTCTTGATCTCGTCTTTTTTGACAATTGGTCTCGTCAGCCTGTCACATGCCATGAATTGATGTGTCTGCGCCCCACGATAGGCAAATTCCTTATCACCCTGATTGCCGAATAGCATGGCATCGTAAATTGGGATTTGAAATACTCGCCCTTGTGTTACGAATTCGTACAGGAATCGTACTAGTCTCAATGCGGCTCTTTGCGGACGGGATATTTCATTTCCCATGTCGAGGCATGATGTATGCATCAGACGCGAAAGGGCGAAATCGCTCCATACGAACACGTCAAGGCAATTGTCCGCGAGAACAGGGCTTTTTCCTTTTGTTTTCCATACAGGTTGTATCACAAGGGGCTTTTGAATTGTTTCATATTCGAGCAGGAACTTATCAAGAGCGGAGAAAATCGCCTCGCGTTTAGGACGCATCTCATAGACACTGCTCCAATCACGAATATCAACGCATACTGGCATGAACAACTGCTTTATAGCTTCACGCTGCTCTACAGTCAGGCGGGATGCTATACCCAATGCCACGTAGCGCATTGTCGCTGAACGCACAACAATTTCCGAACCATATTCACTTTCAGGCAATGACGCTGTCCCGTTGTCAGGCAATGTTGTCAGTTTTATTTCAAGAGGAGTCAAATACCGACCTGTCGCCTCCTCGGTTATAACCAAGTCAATCTTTTCCATCGCCTCATGAACGAGCGAACGATAAGGATCGAAAGGAACCTCAAACAGAAATTTCAATTTGTCGTTCGGCAGATTCGTGCCGAAAACTAAGTCAAATGAAATTTCCGATATGTGCGGCTTACCGTTTGTTACTGAGATGTAGTTTGCGGCGTACTTAGCATCCCTCATATAACAGCATAACGCAGCCGGGAAAGTGTTGGGGAATTGATTTTTCCCCCAACAGTTAGGGTCTGCAAAGTTTCTGTTTGAATTTACAAGTCCGTAAAGACCTGGAAGTTGAGAGTTTTCCATTAGTACTTTCCTTTCATGGGCATTTCGTTGATGTCTCCCGCGATAACGGGCGTGTCGGGCATATTCGTCCGTAACGTCCGGCAACAGGCTGGACCACGTTCGACCATTACGGCGGTTTCAAACCCCGCATCATGGAAGCCGATGTCAAGCCCGCCGGCGCCGGAAAAAAGCGATATGACCCTCATCCTTCTGTCGTTTGCCGCCTTAACCATGATTTCCCATTCCGAGGCTATCCCTTCCTAAGGGCACCATGCCCTTAAACCGTCTTAACCCTATCACTTTTTCACGGAATGGTCAAGCGTTTTTCACTTTGCATATTTCGTAACTCGTTGCGTCGCAGATGGTTATTTGCTTTTTATAAAGGACTTTATCGGTTCTGCCGTCCTTGGGCGATATACCGCATTTTCTTCCCTATTTGTCTCTAAGGCTGGAATTAAGGTAAATGAAATCAGTACAGGAAGCCGGGGGATTGGCAGAAAAGTCTCGCCTGGTGGATGTCGCGGACGCCGAGGAAGAGCATGACGAGGCGGTCTACGCCCAGCGCGATCCCGCCGCTGGGCGGCATCCCGCGACGAAGCCCGTCGAAAAACGCTTCGTCCATCGGATAATCCGCCTTGCCGAGCGCGTGCCGCGCCGCCGCCGCCGTCTCGAATCGCGCCCGCTGTTCGTCGGCGTCGCAGAGTTCGCTGTAGGCGTTCGCCAGTTCGATCCCGTCCAGGTAGACTTCCCACCGTTCGGCGACACGTTCATCCCCTTCTTTTAGTTTGGCGAGCGAGGCCGCCGGGGCAGGGTAGTCCATTAGGACGGCGGGCCTGTCGCGGGGAAGCGAGGGCTCCACCTTCTCCACCATGTCCCGGTCGAACCGCTCCTCGTCCCACGCTTCCACCGGATCCCACCCCGCCCAGCGACGGTATGCATCGCGGACGGGAATGACGAACCAGGGGGCTGCGAGCGAAATCCCGCCCGGCAGGGGGATGTCGCGGGCGACGCGGGTCAGCAGGTTTTGGGTGTCGCGCAACATCTGCAGGTAGTCCGATTCGGCGCGATACCATTCCAACAGCGTGAATTCGGGGTTATGGCGGCTTCCGCACTCGTTCTCCCGAAAACAGGGGCCGATCTGGTAGATTTTCCCGAAACCGTCGCAGAGCAGCCGCTTCATCTGAAGTTCGGGCGAGGCGCGGAGGAAGGCCCGCCCCGAGGCGGGGCAGTCGATGGTTACTTCCTGCGCGGGGGCGGGGATCCGGACCGGTGTTTCGACCTCTATAAACCCTGCGTCGTCGAAAAAGGCGCGGATCGCGCGGAGAATCCGCGCACGGGTCGCGAGTTGTTCCGGGGTCATCGCACGATGCTCACAGTCCCAGGTCTTCGTTGACGACGAGTACGTGGAAATCCGCCCGCCCGGGCTTGCTGTCGATGACGGTCGTGACGTGGCAGATGCGTTGCGGGGAGTCGCAGTCCGCGCAGAACCCGGTCGCCGCGCACGGGGTCGCCCGGTCGAGGCGTTTCGCGTTCGCGGGCGCGGCGACGCGCTTGATGCGGGCGATCGCGGCCTCGATGCCGCCTTCCACGATTTTGTTGCGTCCGGCGACTACGATCACCTTTTTCGGCCCGTAGGACATCGCCGCGACACGGTTCCCGTTCCCGTCGATGTTGACCAGCACACCGGATTCCGTGACGGCGTTCGTGCCGGAGAGGAAAAGGTCGCAGGTCAACTCCGCATTCATCGTGTCAACCTTCTGTTCCGGCGAAAGCCCCGGCGTGCCGTGGTCGTAGATCGTCTTTCCGGCGGCGGCGAGTTTCGCCTGCACACCGAGTCCGGCGATGGTGTAGGAACCGCCGAAACCGATGCTCCGGGCGGATTCCGCCTCGCGCAGGATGTACGCCGCCGCGTCGGCGGAAGTCGCGCAGTACACGGCGGTGAAATGGCGTTTGGCGAGCGTGGCCACCAGTGTGCGGCACTTCTGCTCGAACAACCAGTCGTTTGCTTCCTGTACGGTCATCATGGCGGGGGTTATTTCGCGGCTGCGGCGCGACCGCAGTCGAACGCCTTGAGGTTCAAATCCACAAGCTTGGCGGGAAGGCGCTGGCGCGCGGCTTCCTTCCAGAGGTCTGCGTCGAAGGGGGTGATGGTCGAAAGGGCGCCGGCGATCACCATGTTCATGCAGCGGCGGTTGCCGAGGCTTTCCGCGATTTCGTCCGCCTTGATGCGGAGCATCCGGGGATATTCGGCGGCGAGGCGCGCCTCGAGGTCGTCCACGGCGGGCTGCTGCCCGGTGGAGACCGTGACGGGCGTCAGGTTGACGTCGTTCATCAAAACCTGTCCGTCGGCGGCGAGCAGATGGCGCCAGCGCAACGTCTCCAGTCGTTCGAAGGAGACGAGCAGGTCGCTCGTGCCGTCGGCGATGATCGGCGAATACACGCGGTCACCGAAACGCACCTGGCTGATCACGCTGCCGCCCCGCTGGGCCATGCCGTGGATCTCGCTCTTCTTCACGTCCAGTCCCGCCAGCGCGGCGACCTTCGCCAGAATATCGCTGGTCAACAGAATACCCTGGCCTCCGACACCGACCAGTGACACATTCAACGTCTTCATGATTCTCCTTGTTCTCGCGTCTGCGGGCAACATTAAACCGCAAAGGTCCCTTCTTGTCAATTCCGTAGAGACGGTTTTCTCGTCCTTGTCATTCTCGCAGCGATGGGGTACACTAACCGCATGGAGACGAGAGAAATACACTGTTCGGCGTGCGGGCGGGACGCGATTGTCCGTGCGGAACCGGTTTATGAGGACTTTCGGAAGGTCGGGGAGGCGTTTGTCTGTACCGCGTGCGGCCACCGCTACGCGGATCGCGAGTCCACCCCGTTCAAGGCGGCGCCGAAACGCCCTTCGCTGTTTACGGACGAACCCGAGGCGCGCCCGTCCATCTTTTCCGGGGAAGACCGCCATCACTGCTGCCTTTACTGCAAGAATTACGTCCTCTCCGCTTTCGACCAGCGTTGCGGGATAACGAACCGTACGACCGAGGCGACGGGATGCTGCCTCCGTTTCGTGTCGAAGGAGGAGTCGGACGGGGAAACGGGCAAATGACCGCGAAGGAGGAACAGGCGCTCTGGCAGGAGGCGCTGCAGAAGGCCCGGACGCTTGACGCCGCGCTTCAAGCGGACGATCTGTCCGCCGCCGCCCGTTTGTCGGACGCCTTTTCCGACTGGCTCGCCGCGCAGGAAGCCGTTCCCCGTCTCGCCGGCTTGGCGCGTCTCGTCACGCCCGGCTTGACGCGCCGCCAGCTCTGGTGCGTACTTGTCCCGATCGAACGCCGGATCGCGAAACTGAAGGTGACGGATGTCGAAATCTTGGAGGGCGATGCCGACGGGGTGGGGGAAGGGAAGCCGCCGATGGCGTTGACGGTTGTGTTGGACTCCCTCCGTTCCGCGTTCAACGTGGGCGGTATTTTCCGGACGGCGGAGTGCTTCGGCGCGGAGAGAATCATCCTCTGCGGCTACACGGCGACGCCCGAAGATCCGCGCGTTGCGAGAGCCGCGCTCGGGACGGAACGCCGTGTCCCCTGGCGGTACACCGGAGATATCCGCGAGGCGGTTGCCGCACTCCAGGCGGAGGGGACGCCCTGTATCGCGTTGGAAACCGTTCCGGACGCCCCGCCGCCCGACCGATTCGAATGGCCTTTCCCGTGCGCCCTGCTCCTGGGGAACGAACGGTTCGGCCTCCCTGCGGATGTCGTAAGCCGCTGCGCGGGTGTCGTGCGGATTCCCCTTTTCGGCGCGAAGAATTCCTTGAACGTGGGTTCGGCTTTCGCGATCGCGGCAAACGCGATCCGCCGGAGCTGGGAAGCGCGGTAGCGGCGTATCGAGACTTGTCGCGTCCGTTCTCCGCGTGGATAGGAACCACAATTTCCGATGACAAGATGATGGACACGCGACGGACGACAAGCGGGGACGACAGGCGACATCCGACAGGCACCACTTGAGCGTGACGGGGGGGCGGGCTTCGGTTGTCGAATGTCGTGGTTGCCGTGTCGCGCGTTGCGTGTCGCTTGTCACAGAAGATTTGTGAACATTCTCTGTTTGCCACAACACTACTGCTGCGAAACGGTTAGACGTTCTGCATCAGGCGGACTTGCCGGAGTTTGATTTCGGGGGCGAACGCCCGGACGGCGGCTTCGATTTTTGAAAGGTATTTCTGCCGGAGTTCAAAGAGGCGGCGGGCATTCGGTACATAAACAAACAGAATGCCGCGTGTGTCGTCCCATTTTCCGGGGACGGCGTCCCGCGCCACCTCTTCCGGCATGATTTCCGGCCAGGCTTGCGACAATCGTTCAAGCCAGGGGCTTTCGTGGATGCCCAGGCGGGAGAGGAGCGTTTCGACGGCGTTCGACATGGGGATCGGGTCCGCATGCGTCTCATGCGGATCCGCGTCGATCGGAAGTCCCCGGCGGGTCAACGAAAAAAGGCGGTCAACGCCGGCGTTACGGGCTAGATCCCGTTCCGTCAGTGTCTTCCGCCCTTCGGGGGAGGCGTGCGCGTAGAACATCTCCGGTTCCGGCTCCGTGTCCACGAACGGACTTTCATCCGTGAACTCCGGATCGGCCGGTTCCGGAAGCGTGCGGCGCGCCGCCTTCCTTCGTTTCGGGAACATCCCTCGTTACTCCTCCTCTGCGCTCGAACGCATGGTTTCCAGGAAGGTGTTGATGGCCGTCTTCAACGCGCTCATCATGCGCGGGAAGAACTTTTCCACCTGGGCGAAGTCGGAGATGAAAAGCTCGATCGACCCCCATGTCTCGTTGTCAACGGTGAAGACCTTCGCCACTTTCGTGCGGGCCGTCGCGCGGTCCGCCGCGTGGATCACGCGTGCGAACTCTTCTTCGTCGTCGATCGACCAGAATTTCGGGTAGATGATACGGAAGAAGTCGGTGTCCTCGTTGTTGAAGCAGACAAAGTAGTGCCCGCCCTCGTACTTGAAGTGGATGTCGCCGTCGCTATCGAGGTTCGGGACATACCCCTCCGTTTTGAGGTAGTTGAGCATCTTCATCTTCCGCTCGGCAACGACCGCGTTCTCTTCCGGTTCGGGCGTGAAGACGGGGAGGTCGTCGCCTTCCGTCTGGTCCGTCTCGGACTTTTCGTCGCAATAGGTGGCGAGCATACGGGAAATCAGGACGGAAAGATTGGAGTATTTCGCCTCCTCGTTCTTGATCCGTTCCTCCTGCTTCTTGCTGAACGCCTTCAGCGTCTCGATGTCGTACTCCTTGCGGTCGCGCCAGGCGGCAAAGAGGTCGGCGAAAGCGCAGTCCTTCTCGCCGTTGACCAAGGCGTTCGCGGAAAGCTCGTTCTCCTTCGGGAAGTAGACACTGAGCCGGAGGGGGGTACACCCGTCCGACGTGTCGCCGCCCGTGAGCGAGCCTTTCAGGTACACGAGCTCGCGGTCGTACGGCTCTGCCAGGAGGAGGGCCGTCTCGCGGGGCAGGTACCCGATCTTGTCGCCGTTCTTGTAAACGGCGAACGCGTTTGCGTCGTGTTCGTTCCCCGCCTCACGTTCGATGGCGACGTCGTCACCTGCGGCGACCTCGACACCTTTGTGGTGCGTACGACCGACGACCCAGTCCTGGATGTGGCCGAGCGAGGAGCTGGGCTTCTCCATCTGCTCGCGGAATTCGTCTACTTTCATGTTCTTGTTCCTTTCCTTTCCTTTCCTTTGTACTAAAAAAGGGGACGCAACCGGTTGCGTCCCCTTGGGTAAAGAGTGACGCGGTTATTGCACGGTTTGCCAATACCCGTTGACCCAGACGCGGCGCGAAACGCCGTATGCGTCATTGACAACCTCCCAGTGGCCTTCCACCCAGACCCGCTGGGGTGCCGCGGGCTGGACGGTGGTGACCGTCTGCTGCTGGACGACGACGGGCTGCTGCTGGACAACCACAGGCGCGGGCTGCTGCACCACGACGGGGGCCGGCTGCTGCACCACGACGGGCGCGGGCTGCACGACGACCGGCTCCTGTACGACGACGGGCGTCGCC
>JAGAEL010000188.1 GCA_017613085.1 Kiritimatiellia bacterium
CGCGGCGACGCCCCCCGTTTCGAAGACCTCCCGCCATTTCGCCCGCACGGCGGGATCCGCCTCGCCCGCGTCAAGTCCTTCGGTCAACGCTTTGAAATAAAGCCCCGTCCCGCCCGCGACGATCCACCCGCCGCCCTCCGCCAGCGAACGCCGCGCTTCCTCCAGCCAGCGTCCGACCGAAAAAGGCTCCTCCGGCGTCACCAGGTCGATTCCCGCATAGCGGACATCGCCCCGGCTTGCAGGGGCGGGTTTGGCGGTCCCGATGTCCATTCCCTTGTACACGAGCATGGAGTCGGCGGAAAGGATGGAGAATCCGCGCCGCTCGGCAAGCCGTTGCGCGGCGTCGCTTTTCCCGGTCGCCGTTGCGCCGGCCAGCATCCATACGGTCATTTCCGCCATTGCACTCCTCTCTCCGTTTCGCGACCGTTCAATCGGCCCGGCAGAGCAACCCTTTCAGATACAACCCCTCCGGGAAGAACAACCCTTCGGGATGGTCGGGCGCCTGTTGGAGGCGGCGCAATACCTGCAGGTTGCGTCGTGCGTCGGACGCCGCTTCGGCCACCACCGTGCGGAAGAGTTCCGGCGCCATCTGTTCGGAACAGGAGAACGTGGCGAGGAACCCGCCGGGACGCAGCAGTTTGATGCCGAGCAGGTTGATGTCCTTGTAACCCCGTGCGGCTTTCATGAGTGCGCCTTTCGAGGCCGCGAACTTCGGCGGATCCAGCACGATCAGGTCGAAGGAACGCCCTTCGTCGCGGAACTTCCGTAGGACGTCGAAGACATTGCCGCGCAGGAAGACCGATTCGCCCGCCCCTGGATTCAGCGCGGTATTCTGTTCCGCCAGCTCCAGCGCGGACGCGGAAAGGTCGATGTGCGTCACCCTCGCCGCCCCTCCCGCGAGTGCGGCGATGCCGAACCCGCCGGTGTAGGAAAAGGCGTTCAAGACGTCGCGTCCCGCCGCCAGTGCGCGGACGGCCGCCCGGTTGTCGCGCTGGTCTAGGTAGAAGCCGGTCTTGTGGCCCTCCCGGACATCGACGAGATACCGGCATCCGTTCTCGTGTATCTCGATCCGTTCCGGCGGTTCTTCACCCTCCAACAGGCCGGACGAAGGCGGCAGCCCTTCGCGGGCGCGGGAATCGGCGTCCGAACGTTCGTAGACACCCCGGCAGCCGGGGACTGCGGCACGTGCGGCGGCGGCGATTTCGCGTTTCCAGCGTTCCGCGCCGGCGGTATTGAAGGAACAGACGACCCACTCGCCGTAACGGTCGATGACGCATCCGGGCAAACCGTCCGCTTCTGCGTTCACCAGGCGGACCGCGTTTGTCGCCCCTTCGGCGAACAAGGCGTCGCGACGGGCCGCCGCCGAGACGACACGCCCGGCGATCCATCCGGCGTCTACCGTCTCATCGGGCGAGAACGTCCACATCCGCGCGCGGATCTGCGAGGCAGGGGAGTAGGCGGCGAAGCCGAGCGGTTCGCCCGTAGATGTCACGACGCGGACGGTTGCGCCGGGGGCAGCCTCCCCGCGAAGCGTCTCTACCGCGCCGGAAAAGATCCAGGGATGGCGGCGCAATACGGAACGTTCCCGTTTCGCACGCAACACCAACTCACTCATCATAACACTTCTCCCTCTTTTTTCGCGGGGCATCCCTACCGCCCCCGAACCCCGGCAATCTCGTAGGGCAGGGGCACCGCCCCCTGTCCTGCCCCCTGTCCTACCGCAGCTTAAACGTCATAATCGGCGTTTCGCCGTCGCCGCCGTAATAGCGCGCGTTCACGCCTTTGTCATGGACCTCCAACCGGCAGTACCCTGCGGCGTCGGCGAAGTAGCAGCCGCGCCAATACGGGGCATACTCCGCGAACAACGCCCTTGCGTCTTCCACGCGCTTCGGGTCTTTCTCCTTGAACGCGAAGTGCGTTCCGAGTTTCGCGGGATCTGTGTAGAAGACTGACGGCGTCTTTTGTCTCTCATCTGTCCAGACGCTGCTCACGATCAACTGCGTGATGCGGCCTTCCGGCCGGACGAATTCGCGCCAGTCAAGGCGGTGCGTGTGCCCGGCGAGGCAGATCACGTTGTGTTTCAAGAAGAGGGCGAGCATTTCGCGCCGGATCGCGTCGTCCCTCCGGTTCCCGTACAGGAACCAGCGGAAGGCGCTTGCGTCGAAGGGAAACATCGGGCCGTGGGTGATAACGAACGTGTAGCGCGCCCCCTTGTTCGCCTCCAGCGCGGCCTTGACTAGCGGGACCGTCTCGTTCGCCGGTTTGTTGAAATCGATGAAGAGATAGTGGTCTGGCCCGCGCCGGAACGAAAAGGTCGTACGCGAGATCGCGAATCCCATCTCTTTCGTGAGCCGTCCCGGCATATAGGCTTCATAGGCGGGGTAGGCATCCACGCCGCGTATATCGTGGTTCCCGGTCACGGTGAGGAAGGGGAGCCCGCCGAACTCGCCTTTCATAAAATCGAGGACGTCGGCCATCATTTTTTTATGAACCTCGCCGTTGCCGCAGTCGCCCTGCACGAGGTCGCCGAGCTGGATTGCGAACCGGGTGTCCGGACGGGCGCATTTCGCGGCGGCGCGGATGAGGCGGGGCAGGCGGTCCGCCCACATTTCTCCGTTGCGTTTGAACTCGGCGCGCTGGACACGGTTGAGCCATTCCACCTTTTCGTTGTAGTGCGCGTGATAGACGGTCTCAGGCGCCTTGTCATAGTGCGTGTCGCCGATGAGGACGACAGAGTAATCGCCCTCCTTTCCCGTGCTGAGACACCCCGCCGTACCGGCGAGCGCCGCACATGAACATCCCTTAAGCCAATTCCTTCTGGTAATCATCGTCTCTCCTTGTTTAGATTGTTGCTGCTTCTGCATCGTCATAGCTGACGGCGGCGTAATCGACAAGATGGCGCGTCTTGGAATCGAACGAAAGCCCGACGAGCCAGACGGGGCGTCCGTCGGCGAGGTAGGGCTCGGCGTACTTCTTCTCGCGGATCTGCGCGAACGCCTTGTCGACGGGC
>JAGAEL010000189.1 GCA_017613085.1 Kiritimatiellia bacterium
CCCGTGTCCGCCGCACTTCCAGCCGACGGACGGGGAGAGCACGACGAGCGAGGTCCCCTCGCCGGGCGGGAAGTCCGGCAATGCGTAGATCCCCGGACGCGGGACGGCAATCCTCCCGCCGTCCGCGCCGCCGGAGAAGACGAGACCTCCGGCACCGGGGTTGAAGACCGACGTGTCGCGTTCGCCGTCCCCGATCGGCGCCCTGGACGGGCGCAGGGAATGGTCGGCGGAAAGGCGTATTTCCGAGGCCGCCCCGTCCGTGAAGACGCAGTACTTGGCGCCGCCAAGCCCCGCAACCGCATGTCCGCCCTCCACGCGGAACTCCGGCTCGTAGGCGATCAGGTGGAGGGGCGACGGGGAACGGACAGCCCCCTGGTTCACGGCGCGGAGACGCAGGGTCAGCGTTGAGGGGCGGTCATCCGCCGCAAGCGGGATGCGGAACGTGCCGCCGAAGGGCGAGGCGGCCGTCGAGCCGGAAACGCCCGTTCCCGTCTCCCATTCCAGCACCGCGCCGTCGAGCCGCCACGGGGCGGCGTTCGACGGGGCGGCGGAGACGAAGAACTGGCGCCACGCGCTTGAACGATCGACCGCGAACGTCCGTTCCCAGACGACGTTCGTGGCGTCCGCCGGCCAGTCGGCGGCGAAAGCGTCGAAAAGTTTCCACGAAGCGAGACGGTTCGTCGGAACGGCGGACGCCGTATCGATTTCGTTCGTCGGATTGATCCCCGCAAGGATCTTGCCGGAGAGCGTGAAACCGGTCGCGTCCCGCGCCGTCACCGAGTCGACCGCGTTCGTCCCGCCGAACCAGTGGTTCTCGTAGGCATCCGGGATGCCGTCGCCGTCGAAGTCGGCGGGGGAGGTCGCCGCCACGGGATCGGGGTCGGAACCGTCCACGAGGCCGTCGCCGTCGGAATCGCGGGCGGCGGGGTTCGCGCCGAGGGCAACCTCGGCGCCGTCCGGGAGTCCGTCGAAATCCGAGTCGGGCAGATCTGGGTCGGTGCCGTGGACGAACAGCTCATCGACAAGCGAAAGCCCGTCGCCGTCGCGGTCCGGGCAAGCGGCGTCCGCTTCGGTAAGCGGATAGAAGGAAATGCAGAATGGAAAATGAAAGATGGAAAATGAAACGTCGGCGGCAATGTCGGCAAGGGTCATCCGAAAAGGTGCTTCACCTAGTGACGCCCCGACTACGATGTTGGTCAGGTCGGCCGTATCCCATTCTCCATTTTCAATTTTCGTCTTTACATTCGTCAGGTCGTAGCGGTAGGCGAAACGCCCGCCCGGCCACAGCTCCGCCTGGAAGGAGACGGGGACATCGGCTGCACGGTTGAAAAGCGCGTTCTGCCAGGTGAGCCGGAGTGTATTGGAGGGCGTAAGCGAATACCAGAAACGGCTGGGGCTGCCGCACACCGGGAGAAGCGGCCAGCCGGCCTCCGGGACAATGCCGAGCGGGGTCATGAACGGCCAGAACACGGGAGGGACGGGCTTTGTCCCGTCCGCATTGGCCGCGACAAAGTGCGCCCCTCCCGCTTCGAGCCAACCGTCGGAATGGACGCGGAGCCTGTCCGCCGCATTTGAACGGACTTGGAATGACCAGTTCGTAAAGGCGAGATACTGCCAGTCGATCGCCGCGCCAAACGCCCGCCAGTCGGCACAGACGACAGCGTTGGAGGGCGCGGAAAAGTCGAAGGTCTCGTTCGTCCCGGCGCGGTACATCACAAAGCCGCGTTCGAAATCTGCATCGGTCAACGCATGCGACGATTCCGGTTGCGCGGGTTCCGCCAGTCCCGGGGCACCCCTATCCCCCCGCTTGTCCGCGTTCAAGAGCATTGCCGCCGCGAACGAGCAGAAGACGAGTTTGCTGAAAAACGACCGCCCGAAGCCGCTCGGCGCGGTACGGCGAAGAAACCGGCGGACACGCACAAAGAGGGAAAGAACCAGCGCGGCGAACCCCGTGGCGCAAGCTAGAACGAGAAGTATTTCTGTTCCGATCTTTCCCATCCGCTTCTCCGAATTTCATGGAAGAGAGGGTTTATCTTCCACGTCGTTTTCGCTTATCCATCGTCATTTTACGATGTCGTAGACGCGGACGAAATCGACGATGAACGCATCGCCCTCGGCATCCGCGAGTTCGGGAACACCAGGCGCGGTCATGTGATTCTTACGATACCATTTCGCTTCGGTCGTGAGGAGGATGAATTCCTCCGTCTCCGACACCGCCTCGCGTTTCCCCTTCCCGACCTTCGGGCCGTGTTGACGCCCGTCCACAAAAACCGTATAGCCGTCAGGTTCCCACAACATACCGAACACGTGGTATTCCGTCTTGTCCAAGGCCAACTCGGCACGGGGAACCTTGAAGGAGACACGCTCCGCGCCGTATCCGTTGTAGTGGAAACAGTGCGGGATGACGAGACCGGGGTCGAACGATTCCATGATGTCGTGTTCAATCCCCGCACGACGGGGATCGAGCGAGGCGCCCTGCATCGGCGCCTGCATCCAGAAGGCAGACCACCAGCCGGGCTTCTGCTGGAGACGGCAACGACATTCGTAGTACCCGTAACGGTGCAGAAACTTCGGCCTTTCCCGTTTCGCCAGAGGCCAGAAGCCTTTGGGATCTTCCACCGTCGGCGTGTCCCATACGACCTCTCCGGTTTGAAGCTGCGGCGAGACAAACTGACCGTCGGGACGCTTCACGAGTTTCATCCGGAGAAGCCCGTCCTTCACTTCGACGGCGTGATCCGCCGGAGTCGCAAACCAGTGCGCACTGCGCCCCCAGAAATTCGTGCGGTACCCCCACTTCGATTCATCGAGCGCGTTCCCGTCGAACTCGTCGTGCCAGACAAGCGTGAACTTACGTCCCTTCGGCAGAAGGGACGCTTCACGGCCTTCGACTGCGGCGATGCTTTCGCACTCGATCGGGAAATCGTCAAGCGACTGCGGAGCCTCCTTCGCAGCAAACACACAACAGGAAGAAACAACCGAAACGGCTACGGTAATGTGTAATGTTTTCATGGGGCGTATTCTACCCGAATCCCCCTACCCCGTCAACCTGTCAAAAAAGCCTCTGATGGCGGTGGGCGCATCCGCGAATCGTACAAACACGTCACCACGGAGAACAGACGAAACGGGGAGACGCGCTCCGGCGTGTCCGCACCGTGGTAGAACGGGCAACTTGCCCGTTCCGGTGTGTTTTTTTGCCACAAAGAACGCAAAGGCCGCAAAGGGAGGGACGCGCTTTGTCGCGTCCGTTCTCCGCATGGATATGCCCCGCACGACAGACGACACCCGACATCCGACAGTCGCGACGGGGGGGCCCCTCCCCGGGAACGCCCCGCACGGGAGGGCGCGTGTCCCCACGCGCCGTATGGGAATGGACGGGACAAAGCCC
>JAGAEL010000190.1 GCA_017613085.1 Kiritimatiellia bacterium
CAAGAAGGGCGCGCTGGGCGGGGACGCCGACCCGAAGAAGCCGAACCTTTCCGCGATGAAGCTGACGTACACGCCGAAGACCGGCCTCTTCAAGGGGTCGTTCAAGGTCTACGCGGTCCAGGGCGGAAAGTTGAAGAAGTACACGGTGAAGGTCACGGGCGCGGTCGTGGACGGGGCCGGCACGGGCGTCGGGAAGCTCGCCAAGCCGGCGGCCGCGTGGCGGGTGACCGTGGGCGACGCCCCCGGTGCGGGCAAGGATGACCCGGGCGGCGCCCCCGAGGCGGGCAGCGATGACTCGCGCGAGAAGGTCCGGCTCTGGGCGGGCGGTCCGCTCTGGGCGACGACCAACGTCGGCGCGAGGTATCCTTGGCACACCGGTTACTACTTCTGGTGGGGCGACACGGAGGGGCATCGCCCGGTGTCGGGCGGGACGTTCGACTTCGACTTTTCGGCGACGAATCCCGCCATCTACACGTATGGGAAGAGCGTGTCGGAGCTGCAAAGCGACGGCTGGCTGACGACCGACAACGTCCTTACGCCGGAGCATGACGCGGCTCATGTACAGTGGGGCGGGGACTGGCGCATGCCGACAAAGCAGGAGATGGACGACCTCGTGGACAAGTGCGACTGGACCCCGGCGACGACGAACGGCATGGCCGGGTTCATCGTCCGCGGCACGGGCGACTACGCCGCAAACAGCATCTTCCTCCCCTGCGCCGGCTACGGCGACGGTACTTCGCTCGACTATTCCGGTTCGACCGGCAACTACTGGTCGTCTGCACCGTACTCGGACGGTAGTAGCACTTTCGAATTGTACTTCGGTTCGGGTTACCACGGAACGGACGGTAGCGGGCGTTACTTCGGGCAGTCTGTTCGTCCCGTCCAAGGGGGTACCGAATAGCGAGTGAAGCGAGCGCATTCGATTCTTCAATTCTTTCGGGGCGGTTTTTGGAAAAGGGTATTCCGGGAACGGAATAAGCAAAAGGATGGCGCGAGGTTTTTCTCCTTCGCGACCGAAACGAGAAAGGACACAGGATGAAAAAGGTATGGACGATGTTGGCGTTTTGCGCGGCCGCAGTTTCGGCACACGCTCAGGCGCAGGTGATCTACAGTAACCAGCCGCAACCGAACTACGCCCCCGCGCCGGCGGTTGCGCCGTATGCCCAGCCGGAGGTCGGGCGGGGATATTTCACGCCGTTCACGCTCGCCTTCTGGTATCCGGTGCAGCTGCCCCCCGGCGTGATCAGCGTCAACGGGATTCGCCTGAACCTGCTGTACAGCGAGGTTTCGGACATGGACGGCATCGACATCGGCGCGCTGCTCAGCGTCGTCAACGGTAACACGCACAGCTTGCAGATCGCCCCGATCATCTGGGACAAATGCGATGCCTTCAGCCTTCAGATCGGCGCGGTTGAAGTGGTGGGGAACTACTGCCGTGGCGCCCAGATCGGCGTCATCGAGTCCGCCCGCGCGATGGATGGGCTGCAGATCGGCGTGTTCAACCAGTGCGACGATTTCCACGGGCTGCAGATCGGCGTTGTGAACACGACGCGCAACTGCAACGGCGTCCAGATCGGTCTCGTCAACGTCATCGAGAATTCCGAACTGCCGTTCTTCCCGATCCTGAACTGCCGCTTCTAGCATCTTTTCGGACGGAAGAAGCGCATGAAGAAGCGAATCTTTCCATTGACCGCCGCGTTCGCCGGGGTGTTGCTCGCCGGCGGGTGTGCGTCCACGAAGAACCGCCTGGCCAACTATTCCCAGGCGGTCTCCCTCGGGCAGTACGAACGCGCCGAGCAGATCGCGGCGGAAAAGGAGAAGGACGGGGACGACGGTCTTTGCTGGAAGCTGCACAAGGGAAGCGCCCTTGTGCTGCAGACGAAGTTCGCCGATGCGATGACGACGCTGGACGCGGCGGAGGAAGG
Organism: Kiritimatiellia bacterium; assembly: GCA_017613085.1. Taxonomy (GTDB): domain Bacteria; phylum Verrucomicrobiota; class Kiritimatiellia; order RFP12; family UBA1067; genus RGIG8368. The sequence continues at coordinate 1,926 of JAGAEL010000190.1, forward strand.
GTTTCTCGAAATCGACCAGGCCGCCGCGTTGAAGAGGGGGTACGACCGTTCGATCTCGGTTCTGTCGAACGACCGTTTCCTTCCCTACTCCGGCACGGGGCAGGAGCGGATCTTCTGTTCCCTGTACAAAGGGCTGTCCTGTGCGGCGCTCGGCAACCACGACGGCGCGCGCGTCGAGCTGAACCGGGCCAACGAGTGGCAGAATTCCTACCTTGCCGACCGCCAGCGCGAAATCGCGAATTACGAGGAACAGCTGGCGGGCGAGTCGAACGGGCGCAAGGCGGCGCGGAAGGACGAGATCGCTTCGACGATCCTGCGTTCGCCGGAACTCGGGCAGTCGCTCCAGAGCTCGTGCGGGTATATGCACGATGTTTCGCTGAGCCAGGGCGACGTGCTGGCCTCGCTCGCCAAGGCGGACTACTACAACACCTACGCGCAGCACGTGCGCGGCGTCTTCCGCTGGCTGAACGGCGACAACGCCCGCAACGACCTGCGCGGGACGTATGAGATGCTGCCGTCCTCGGCGCTCGCCTCCCGCGACTTCGCCGAGTACGAGGCGGGGACGAAGCCTCGCGGCCAGGCGTGGATCTACGTGGAAGACGGGCTTTGCCCGATGCGCGACCAGACGGTCATCCATCTTCCGCTCGGGCTTCTGCCGTGGGTGCGGCGATACGTCCTCTACACCGGCATCGCGTTGCCGAAGCTCGTCTACCGGCCCTACGCCTCCTCGCAGTATTCCGTCCACGCTTCCGGCGGTTCGCTGGCGCTGGAGCCGATCATGGACACCGACCGCCTCTGCAAGGCGGAGTTCGACGTCGCGTTCCGGGGCGTGCTGCAGCGCGAAATCCTCCGCTTCTCCATCAAGACGGCGCTTCAGGTCGCGGCGGGGGTCGTCGCCCAGAATGCGTCCCACTCGAAAGGCGGGAGCATCCTCGCGGCCTCGATGTTCCTTGTGCAGGCGGGCGCGGCCGGGTGGACCGCCGCGACGGTCGGCGCGGATTTGCGCTCCTGGACGGGGCTTCCCAAGCGCGTCTTCTGCCAGCGCGTCGCCTTCACGCCGGGGGAGACCGTCACGCTGCAGGCGGACGCCCGCGCCATCCCCATCCCGATGCCGTCGTGCGAGAACGTCGTCGTCGTCGTCCGTTACCCGGCGCAGTTGTCCGCGCCCTCCATTTCGTTCATCACGTTCAATCCGCAAGAATAGGAAGGAATCCTGAAAATGAAGACCGTATCACGCAGAAACTTTCTCGCCGCGAGCGCCGGACTCGGCGTCGCCGCGATCACCGGTTGTGTGGCCCCGCTGCAGAACCCGCCGCTCGATCCGCGCATCTACGTCGCGGACAACCTGCGCGGGCAGGTGGTGGTGACCGATGTCCGGCTCGCCCCGGGCAACTCCGACCACCTCACGTTCCAGGCGACGCTCCAGAACATCACCCGCTCCCTCCTGCCGGTGAAATACCGCGTCATCTGGGTCGATAAAGAGGGTGTCGAAGTCGAAACCGCGCTCTCCACGTGGCAGCTGGTTTCGATCATGCCGAAAGACATCACGACGCTCCGGGCTGTCTCGCCGCGTCCCGATGTCACGAACTTCCGTTGTTACATCCAGTGGGGACGCTCGTAGGCGGAACCGGATTCAGAAAGGGAAAAACGAATGAAAAAGCAGATCATCCTCTTGGCCGCCGCCGCGCTGTGCGTCGCGGGCGGATGCCGTACCACGACGCAGAACATCGACCGCGTGAACGATCAGTCCGGCGCGATCGCCGGGTTTGACTTCCGCGACATCAACCGCAGCATCTGCGAGGCGGTGGCGAGTATGCTCGGCAGCGGGCGTATGCAGCGCAACGACGGCGGACGCTGGATTGTGAACGTCATGCCCGTCAAGGACGACACCAGCAACATGGCGCGCGACACGGGGGCGCTCTCCGAGGCCATCCACACCAGCCTCCGCGAAGAGCTGACCAACAGCGGCAAGTGCCTCATCTTCAATCCGGCCGTCGGACGCTACGCGCAGACCGCCGCCGTGCCGCAGTTCGCGCTCATCGGCACGATCAACTCCCGTTCACTCTTCCTTGACAACAAAGACCGCCAGATCGAATACAACCTGAACCTCTCGCTCGTCGAGACGGCGACGGGGTTGGAAGTTTGGCAGAAGCGCATCTTCATCGGGAAGCGCGCCGACCGCCATGCCATCTACTAAACCAGACAAACCAGAAAGGAACACGAACCATGAAACAGATCCACAATGTTGATTTTGTTCTCTGTGCCCTCGCCGTCGGACTCTCCTTCACCGCGACCGCGCAAGAATCCCAGCCTGTCGTCCAGCCGGCAATCCAGCCTGCGCAGACCGTCGCGCCGGCGGTCCAGCCTGCTGCGCCGACCGGTGCGGTCGCGACGCAGCCCGTCGCCGTTCCGCCCGCCGCCGTCCAGGCGGAGGTCTCCGTCGCGGCGGCGAACGAAGACCTCGGCTTGAAGTTGAACGCGCTCCAGCAGGTCGAAGCGGGGTTCCGTGAATTCGCGGAGAAGAAACAGATCGTCTACGGCGAGCCTTCTCCCGCGACGGGAATCGTCTACTTCAAGGCAAGCCGGCCGGTCTTCTCGAAGCCCGGCGACGCGGACTTCCTCTCCAAGCGCGAGATGGCGTTCAACCGCGCGTTCGACGACGTGAAGATCCAGAACGTGAAATACACGGCGGGCCGTTCCATGAGCGAGACCGTCCGCAACCTGGCGGACAGCAACGCCGAGCCGGATCCCTCCGAGTTCGACCAGCGGATGGAGAGCATCGCCTCCAAGGTCAAGGCGTTGACCGAGGCGAAACTCGACAAGGCGTTGCTCGACCACGGTATCGACCCGGAGAAGTTCGAGAAGAAACAGGAGGCGAAGGTACTCGCCTACCTCGACAACCTCACCCGTTCTTCCACCGCCAAGGCCGTCGGTTCCTGCGCCGGTATCAGCGTCGTGAAGACGTTTGAAGGCAAGGGGAAGGAAGGCGAGTACGAGATCGGCGTGATCGCGAAGTACGACCCCGCCTTGCAGGGCATCTTCCTCTCCATGAAGAACAAGGTCATCCCGCCGCCGGCCCCGAAACCCGGTGTGCCGCTGGCCACCCTGCTCGCCGGCAACCAGAGCAACAACTTCGGTGTCCGCTTCTACTACAACGAAGCCGGCGCGCCCTGCCTGCTCGCTTTCGGCCAGTGGGGTGTCCGCTACCAGGGGAACGACGCGATCCGCCGCCGTCAGGCCGGTTCCGCCGCCCAGAAGTACGCCGAAGCCGAAGCCAACACGATGCTCAACGAATTCATCGCCGGCAGCTTCGTCTACTCCGACAACACCAAGCTGGGCGAGGTCTTCGAGCGCAGCAACATCTTCCACTCCGCCGGGATTCTCCGGGAGGAACAGGTCAACAAGGTCATCCAGCAACTCGGTCAGGAAAGCAAGACCACCGCGTCCGACCAGTTGAAGGGGCGCCGCGTCGTCTACAGCGAAATCGTCCAGCACCCGCACGAAGGCGCGGGCGAGGTCGCCGTCGTCGCGATCAACTGGAGCTTCGCCCAGCTCGAACAGGCCCAGCAGCGCCTGAACGGCTTCACGCCGCGTCCGTCGGTCCCCGCGCCCGTGGCCCCGGTCAAGCCGACGCAGGGCGGCCTGCAGGTCGGTCAGGAATATGACTTCTAAACAACCCCTCAACGGGAGGTTCACGCCATGAATCACGTCAAAGTGTTTCTACTCGCCCTCTTTGCCGCGTCCTGCGTGTTCGCGGACGGCGGCGTCAGCACGATCCGCACGATCGGCAAGGGCGATTCGTCGGAAGATGCCGTCGCGGACGCGCTGGAAAAGGCGCTGCTTTCGCAGTGCGGCATGACCGTCAGCATCACCCGGCGCACCCAGGCGGAGGCCTCGACGGCGAACGGCGACAGCAATGTCAGCGACCAGCTGAAGCACAACTGCCAGACCGTCGCCCAGGGCCGCATCGAGGGGTTCGACGTGGAATCCGTCGCGAAAGATCCCTCCAACGGCAAGTGGATCGCGAACGTCACGGTCAAGATCTACTCGCGCTACATCCTCGGGACGGATCCCGCCAAGCGCCGCCGCATGGCGCTCGCGCCGCTGATCTGCAAGCAGAAGACCGTCGCCCTCTGCGGCAAGGAGCGGCAAGTCGCGACGATCCTCTCCTCGTTAGAGGACAAGCTCGCCGAAGGGTTCACCCAGACGCGCAAGTTCACGATGCTCGACCGGAAGTACAACGCGGAGGTCGATGCCGAGCTGGCGCGCCTCACCCAGGCGAACGCCGCCTCCGCCGACTTCGCGCGGATGAACCAGAAGCTCGTCACCGACTACCTCTTCTGCGGCGAGGTGACCTTCTTCGATCCGCCGGCGGTCTCGGTCAACCCGTACACCGGCGTCGCGAGCCAGGCGAACACGCCGCTCATGCAGATCGCGTACCGCGTCCTGCTCGCCCCGACGGGGCAGTTGAAGTGGGCGAAGACCATCAACGTCTATCAGGATTTCGCGGTCGGCGCGTCGCCGGACCAGGCGTTCATGAACCTGCTTACGTTCGCGGCTGCGGACACCTGCGACTCGGTGATGGAGAACATCATCCCGATGCGGGTCGCGAAGATCGGGCTTGACGGCCGGGTCATCCTCAACCAGGGCGGGAACACGGTGAGCGTCGGCGAGACGCTGAACGTCTTCCTGCTGGGCGAGGACGTGATCGATCCCGTGACCAAGGAAAGCCTCGGTCGCGAGGAACTGGAGATCGCGAAGATACAGGTGGAGAAAGTCGAGCCGAAGAAAAGCTACGCCCGGATCGTTTCCGGCGATGCGGCGAAAGTCAGCGTCAGCGACTGCGTCGTGCGCCGTCCGGAGGGCGGAACCCCGCCCCCCGTCACGAACTCGGCGGAAGGCTCCGGAACCATCTTCCGCATGACGCCGACGGGCGGTGTTCTCACACCGTTCAAATAAGCGGAAGGATATCTAACAGGCGGGGCGGTCGCTTTTTGCGACCGTCCCGCCGTTTTCTTTCCTCGTGCGGGAGGGCGCGTGTCCCA
>JAGAEL010000191.1 GCA_017613085.1 Kiritimatiellia bacterium
CGCGCCGAGTGTGCGTGAGGCTGTACCGTCGACATCGGTGCAGGAAGGTTTTGCCGCGACCGTCGCCTCACAGCCAGCGGCTGTACCGCAAACCGCCAGCCAAGCCACGCCGAGTGTGCGTGAGGTTGTACCGCCGATGTCGGTACAGGAAGGTTTTGCCGCGACCGTCGCCGCACAGCCAGCGGCTGTACCGCAAACCGCCAGCCCTGCCACGCCGAGTGTGCGTGAGGCTGTACCGCCGACATCGGTGCCGGAAGGTTTTGTCGCGCCCGTCGCCACAGAGCCAGCGGCTGTGCCGCAACCCGCCAGCCCAGCCGCGCCGAGTGTGCGTGAGGCTGTACCGTCGACATCGGTGCAGGAAGGTTTTGCCGCGACCGTCGCCACACAGCCAGCGGCTGTACCGCAACCCGCCAGCCCTGCCACGCCGAGTGTGCGTGAGGTTGTACCGCCGGTGTCGGTACAGGAAGGTTTTGCCGCGACCGCCTCCGGCGTGTCGCCCCAGCCTCCTTCCGCCACTCCGTCTGTGAGCAAGGCGCCGCAAGCGTTGCCGGTTTCGCCGATGGTTGCCCCGGAAGGGGTTGTAGCGACTGGCGTGGATATGGCGGACGTGTCTTTCCCCGAAAAACTGCTACAACGGCTCGTGTCCCTTTCAAAGGAGTCCGTCCTCGCCGCTGCGACGCGGGAGATTGTGGATACGATTCTTGTCTCGCCGGGTTTGTTGCGCAGCGACGGTGAAATCCGGATCCAGTTGCGTCCCGATGTGCTGGAAGGAACGGCGATCCGTCTGGTTTCCTCCGGTGAGACGCTGAACGTTCAGTTTGATGCGTCCGGGGAGAAGATTGCCGCGCTTTTGGAACGGAACGCCCCGCAGCTTGTGGAACGGCTTTCGTATGTGTTACATTCGAGACGTGTCGTCGTGGACGTCCGTCGTCGGACGAAAGGAGATTCCGTATGAAACCGATCGACCTTTTGCAAAGTCTTGAAACGTTTAACCGCCTTTCGCCGCGCGAAATCCTTGCACACCCCGCATGGCGTCTTGCGACCACCTGGGGGGAGAGGGCTGCCACACTTACTGCCGGCGGCATCCGTCCGGACGCCGTACTCGATCTGAACATCCGCTTCGGGCGGGAGGTGTCCGTCCTTGGGTTGGCGCCGTCGCCGGCCTTCCCGGATTTTGCGAATCTTTTCGAGCAGCGCGGCGAGATGCCGTCCGCCGTGTTGTTGGCGGTGGTGGAGAAGGAGTTCGGCCCGCTCTTTCAGCTTCTGGAAAACGCCGTCCGGCAGGAACTCGCGGTGGACGGCCTTGCCGCCGATCCGTCCGATGGAGAGCGGATTTGTTTTACGGTGACGGGGGGTGACGGCGGGCAGATCGCGACGTTCACGCTCGCGCCCATCCCTGCGCTGCTCGCGGCGTTCGGCGACCTCCGCAGCCTTGATTGTTCGCATACGTCCATCGCCCGGATGCCGCTTGCCGCAGAAATCGAATATGCGGTTTTCGACCTTTCGCCGGAGGAAGAGGCGGGGCTTGCGCCCGGCGACTGCCTGGTGCTGCCGGAAATGGCCTCGGAGAAACCGGGGCGGATTGTGTTGGCGGGGAGAGGCGACCCCGAGCGGTTGCGCGTGGTCGCGGCAAAACCGGCGGATGTGACGTTCGCCGATTTCGCGGTTGACGGCGAACTCCGCTGCGCTCCCGCCGGGACGGGCGACCTGTTGCTGGTGAAGGACGGGAAACGTCTCGCCTCCGGTCGCCTGGGCCGTCTCGGCGAACAACCCGTTCTACAACTGGAGGCTTTATGTTAAACGCAGATCCGTTTGCGCTGATTGTCCTGTTTGTCGGGCTTTCCCTGCTGCCGTTCTTGGCGATGATCGCGACGAGTTACCTCAAAATCGTCGTGGTGATGTCGCTCATCCGTAACGCGCTGGGAATCCAGTCGATTCCCCCGAACATGGTGATCAACGCCTTGGCCCTGATCCTGACCTTCTACATCATGTCGCCGCTCGTGAATCGGAGCTGGGAGACGTTGCGCGAAGGGTTGAAGGACAACAAGCCGGAAGTCATCTACCAGACCGACCTAGCGGCGCGCGCGGCGGAGCCGTTCCGGGAGTTCCTGGTGAAGAACACCTCCGACCAGCACCACATTTTCTTTGTCCGGACGGCGGAAAAACTCTGGGCGAAGGAAGAGACCGATGCGAACGGGCAGAAGGTCAAAATCCCGGCGAAAGTGGATCCGCAGAGCTACTACATCCTCGTGCCGAGTTTCTGCGTGTCGGAACTGACGCGCGCGTTCCAGATCGGCTTTCTGGTCTACCTCCCCTTTATCGCGATTGACATCATCGTCTCCAACATCCTGCTGGCGATGGGCATGATGATGGTGTCGCCGGTGACGATTTCGCTGCCGTTTAAACTCCTGCTGTTCGTGATGGTGAACGGTTGGACGCGGCTGATCCAGGGACTCGTGCAGAGTTACGTGCAATGACCGAAGCGCAACTGTTAGACTATGCGCAGACGACGCTGATCCTCGTCTTGAAACTGTCGATGATTCCGATTACGGTGGCGACGGTGATCGGACTGCTTGTCTCGTTGCTTCAGGCGCTGACGCAGATACAGGAGCAGACGCTCGGTTTCGCGGTGAAGTTGATTGCAATTTCGATTACCATCATGCTGGCCGCCCATTGGATGGGCGGGGAGTTGCTGTTGTTCACACAGGATATTTTCACGAATTTCCCGTTTGTGGCGAGGTAAAACCATGTCGTTCGAGGAACTGTACAATCAAATCGCGCCGAAACTTACGAACTACCTTGTGGGTTCGGGCAGTACGTATGCGAACGCCTGCGACATCGTGCAGGAGACCTTCCTCCGTGTCTGGAAGAAGCGTGACACCCTCAAGGACGATTCTTCGCAACTGAGCGGCTACATCTACACGGTGGCGCGGAACATCCGCATCGACCGTATGCGCAAGGAGTCTCTCGAAACGCTTCAGCCGGAGATCCGCGACGAGGACGCGGGGACGGTCGAGCCCGCCGTGACGCGGGGCGACGCGGAACACCTGCGCAAACGGATTGAAGAGGCGATGGCGCAGCTCCCCCCACTGGTGCGCGAGGCGTTTTCCCTCTTCCAGATTTCGGAGATGTCCGTCCGTGAGATTTCAAAACTGACGGGGGCGAGCGAATCGCTTGTCAAAGTACGCGTCCACCGGGCCAAGCAGAAACTCCGCGAACTGCTGGCCGATCTTTCCTTGGGAGGAGTCTGAAACGAATGACGGCCCGTTCTGTTCTAGCTTTTCCTTGTAGTGTCCTTGCGGTTGCGCTCCTGCTTTCGCCTTCCGGCGCGGACGGCGCGTTTCCGACCTACATCCTCACGCAGCAGTCGTACAACCTGAGCCGCAACGTCATCTATACGCTGACGAACAACGTCACCATCACGGCCACCGATGCGGGCAGGAGCGCACTTTCCCTTGCAAGCGGGGCGCAGGTCGTCTTGAATATTCCCCGGGGGCTAACCCTTACGGTGAACGGCGGTCCGGCCAGCGGCACGACGGGCGCGGGCGCGGGGATCTACCTCCCTGCCGGTTCGACCCTCTACGTGACGGGCGGCGGAAAACTCGTGGCGAAGGGCGGCAACGCCGCGAACGGCACCAACGGCGGTAGCGGCGGCAACGCTTCCTACCCCGTGACCGGCAAGGATCAGGACGGCGACGAGGACGATGACAAGTTCATCAACGGCACGGGCGGCGCGGGCGGCACGGGCGGCGGCGGCGCGGGCGCCGGTATCGGCGGCACGGGCGGCATCGGCAGCAC